>NZ_SOHC01000044.1:0-83433 GCF_004403955.1 Cryobacterium sp. TMT1-2-1 | reverse complement strand
TTCAATCCGAGCCCACTGGTCATCGGTCAGGAGAGCAGTACGCGACATTCCTCCACCCTCCCAAACGAATCACGATTCGATTAGGAGACACGCCCTAGCCCCGTTCCTCCCCGCGAAACCGCAGTTGTGCGCGAAATAACGCCCTCATAACGAGCACAAGTGCGTTTTCGCGGGGGGAGTCGCGGGGAGGAACGGGGGGTCAGGCGACCCGGCGGCCCGTCGGGAGGCGGCGCGCGGGGGTGATCGTGCGGCGCCAGGCCCAGAGCAGCGCCCCGACGGCCAGGGCCAGGTGGATGCCCAGCCCGACGAACCAGGACGGCACCGCGCCGTCGTAGGTCTCGCGCGGCGTCGGGGGCTGTTCTTCGGCGGTGACGTCGTATTCGCCCGTCGAATCGCACCACGGCGACTCGGTCTGCAGGTCGGGCGCGGCCTGCGCCTGGCGCACCGAGACCGCGATCCAGCCGAACAGGTCCTGGGGGTTGCCGGCGGCGTCGAAAACGCCGGGGGACGCATCCGCCAGGACGACGTAGGGGTTCGCGGCGAGCACCCACCAGTAGTAGTCGAAGCGGGGGACTTCCCTCGTGGTCGTCGGGTCGGGGCACTCGCTGCTCGCCGGGGACGTCGTGGCCTCTGACCGGGTGGCCGTGCCGAGCAGGGCGAACGAGATCAGCGTGCCGACGCTCAGCGCGGCGACGATCAGGTAGGTGACGACGATCGAGAACAGCGGGCGGGTGACGATGCCGGAGAGCCCGACGCCGACTGCGGCGATGACTCCGAGCTCGACGGCGAGTACGAGCACGGAAACGGCAATCGTGCCGAGCGAGACCTCGCCGAGGGCGACCGCGAAGAGCAGGAACGGAACCGCGGCCGCGAGGAAGGCGAGCGCCGTGATCCAGGCCGCGACGAACTTGCCGAGCACGAGTTGGCCCGTGCTGATCAGGGTGACCTGGGTCGTGGCGAGCGTGCCGATGTCGCGGTCGCCGTTGATGGCGTTGCCGCTCAGCGCGGGCGAGACGAGCGTGCCGAGCAGCAGCACGAAGAGGATGACGGTCGAGAAGACTCCGCCGCCGCCGGTCTCCCAGGCGGTCGTCGAGAGCCAGAGCAGGATCGTGACCGCCGCGACGAGGAGCATGAAGATGCCGAGCAGCACGTACCAGGCGACTCCTCGCACGCGCTGGCGCAGCTCGAGCGTGGCGATGAGCCAGATTCCGGCGACGACGTCGCGCACTCGTCCGCGGCCGGAAGCGCCACCGGCAGCGGGGCCCGGTGTCGGGCGGGGTGCGTCGGTGAGTGTGCGGCTCATGCGGATGCCCCGTCCTGGAGCGCCGGTCGATTGAGGCCCTCGAACGTGTGCTCGAGATCGCCCACCGCCGGGCCGAAGGCGGTCACCGGCACTCCCGCGGTGACGAGCCGGGCCAGCAGCTCGGCCGCGGCGGCCTCGCTCGAGACCTGCACGAGCGTGCCGAGGTGGTCCGTGTCGGCGGCGGCTCCGGCGGCTCGGAGGGCGCCGCCCAGCGCGTTCGGGTCGAGCGAACGGATCCGCCAGGACCGGGCGCCGGCGCCGGCCTGGGCGATGCGCTCGGCGCTGGCAGTGACGCCGTCGGCGAGGTACACCGCGGCATCCGCCATTTCGTCGAGTTCGGCGAGCACGTGGCTGGAGACGAGGATGGCCGTTCCCTCGCCGGCGAGACGCCGCACGAGTTCGCGG
The DNA here is from genome assembly GCF_004403955.1 of Cryobacterium sp. TMT1-2-1. Classification (NCBI taxonomy): domain Bacteria; kingdom Bacillati; phylum Actinomycetota; class Actinomycetes; order Micrococcales; family Microbacteriaceae; genus Cryobacterium; species Cryobacterium sp. TMT1-2-1. The sequence goes on along the minus strand of NZ_SOHC01000044.1, from coordinate 81,725 downwards.
AGCGCCACCCGGGCGGCCGGGTCGAGGCCGGATGCCGGTTCGTCGAGCAGCAGCACGGAGGGGGAGTGCACGAGGGCGCGGGCCAGGCTCAGCCGCTGCTTCTGCCCACGGCTGAGCACGCGGGACGGCCGGTCGGCGAGGGCCTCCAAACCGGTCAGGCCGATCAGCTCGGTCGCGCGCGCGGCAGCGGCGGGCCGCGTCATCCGGTACATCCGCCCGGTCACCTCGAGGGAGGCGCGCACGCTCAGGCTGGGCCAGGAGCCGAGCACGTCGGGCATCCAGCCCATCGCGGCGCGCACGGCCTGCGGGTCGGTCACCGGGTCGTGGCCGGCGATCGTGATGGTTCCGGTGTCGGGGGCGAGCAGGCTGGCGAGCATGAGCAGCAGCGTCGTCTTGCCGGCGCCGTTGGGCCCGATCAGGGCGGTCACCGAGCCCGGTGGCACGGTGAGAGTGGCGTCCCGCACCGCGTGCACGCTGCCGAACGAGCGGCTCACCCCCGTGACCGATATTCCCTGCGGTGCACTGTGCTCCAGGTGTGCGTGCCCCATGTGTGCGTGCCCCATGTGTGCCTGCTCCATCGTTGCCCCCTCCGGCTGTGCCCGAAGTCTAGGGGGATGTCGCGCGGTAGCGGGGGATGCCGGGGGCCGGTACCGTCGAACCATGAGCGAGACTTCCTTCAACGAACTTCTGTCCACCCAGATCGGCAACGAGTTTGCCGCGTCGCAGCAGTACATCGCGATCGCGGTGTGGTTCGACAACGAGGACCTGCCTCAGCTGGCCGCGCACTTCTACCGCCAGTCGATCGAAGAGCGCAACCACGCCATGATGCTCGTGCAGTACCGCCTGGACCGCGACCTCGGCGTCGAGATCCCCGGCATCCCGGCCGTGCGCAATTCCTTCGCCAACGCGGTCGAGCCGATCGCGCTGGCCCTGGCCCAGGAGAGGCAGGTGACGAGCCAGATCGAGGCACTGTTCCGGGCGGCCCGGGCCGACGGTGACGCCCTCGGCGAGCAGGCGATGCTGTGGTTCCTCAAGGAGCAGGTCGAGGAGATCGCCTCGATGTCGACCCTGTTGACGATCGCGCAGCGCGCCGGCGACAACCTCTTCGACATCGAGAACTACATCGCCCGCGAGACAGTCGGCTCGGCCGCCGTCGAAGCGGACGCCCCCGGATCCGCCGGCGGCGCCCTCTAACCCCTCCGCACCCCCGCGAAACTGCAGTTGTGCGCGCTAAAACGCGTTCATAACGCGCACGAGTGCGTTTTCGCGGGGAGGGGAGGGCGACCTGACAGAATCGGGGGTATGGCTTCCTCCGTTAATCCTCCGCGCGGCATGCGCGATTTCCTCCCTCGGGAGAAGGCCGCCCGCGAGCACGCGCTGGGCGTGATCCGGCAGAGCTTCGCCGCCCACGGGTTCGACGAGATCGAAACCCCGGTGATGGAGGACTCCGCCCTGCTGCACTCGGGGCTGGGCGGCGACAACGAGAAGCTCGCCTTCGCCGTGCTGAAGCGGGGCCTCGGGCCGGCGGATGCCGCGGCCGCCGCCGCCTCGGGCGACCTGCTCGCCCTGGCCGACCTCGGCCTCCGCTTCGACCTCACCGTGCCGCTGGCCCGGTTCTACGCGACCCACCGCGCCGAACTGCCCGCCGTGTTCCGGGCGATCCAGATCGCCCCGGTCTGGCGCGCCGAACGCCCGCAGAAGGGCCGCTACCGCCAGTTCGTGCAGTGCGACATCGACATCATCGGCGAGGCCGGCCCGCTGGCCGAGATCGAGTTGATCACGGCCACGGCAGCGGCCCTCGACGCCCTCGGCCTGGCCGGCTGCTCGGTGCGCATCAACGACCGCCGCATCCTCACCACGCTGCTCGGGCACTGGGGCGTGCCGCCCGAGCGGAACGAGCGCGCCCTGATCACCATCGACAAGCTCGACAAGATCGGCGTCGACGGCGTCGTGGCCGAACTCGCCGGCCTGGGCCTCGCAACCGAGGGCATCGCCGACACCCTGCGCGCCATCGGCTCGGCCGGCTGGGACCTCACCGAAGCCGATGGCGCCCCAGCGCCCGCCTGGCTCGACGCCGCAGCCTACGCCGACCTGCGTGCGCTCCGGGCCGCCCTCCCGGGAGTCGAAATCGTCTTCGACCCGACCCTCGTGCGCGGGATGGGCTACTACACCGGCACCATCTTCGAGATCGCCCACCCCGACCTGGGCTATTCGCTCGGCGGCGGCGGCCGCTACGACGGCATGATCGGCCGCTTCCTCGGCACGGATGTCCCCGCCTGCGGTTTCTCGATCGGCTTCGAACGCATCGTCGACCTGCTCGGCGCCGACGAGGCATCCGCCGCGAACGCCGTCGTGCTCGTGCACGAGAAGGACGCCGACCCGGCGCGGCTGGTCGCTCTGAAGTCCGCCCTCGTCGAGGGCGGGCTGCGCGTTCGCCTCGAGCGGCGCACGAAGAACCTCAAGGCGCTGCTCGACCGGGCGGGCGAGGCCGGCTACAGCCGGTTCGCGTTCGTCACAGCCGAGACCGTCGACGCCTCATCGCTCGACTTCAAATCCCTCGCTTAGGGCGCATTCACTAGACTGTTCAGGGATTCCCCCGAGGTTTTCCTCACGCCCCCACACCCCAAGCACAGGAGACAATTGTGGCACTCATTGAGGCAGTAGACGCACGCGAGATCCTCGATTCCCGAGGCAACCCGACCATCGAGGTCGAGGTGTACCTGGAGGACGGCACGATCAGCCGCGCCGCCGTTCCGTCCGGCGCATCCACCGGCGCCTTCGAGGCCTACGAGCTGCGCGACGAAGACCCGAAGCGTTACCAGGGCAAGGGCGTGCTGCAGGCCGTCGACGCCGTCATCGACGAACTCGGCCCGGCGATCGAAGACCTCGACGCCAGCGACCAGCGCATCATCGACGCCGTGCTCACCCAGATGGACGGCACCGAGAACAAGGAGCGCCTCGGCGCTAACGCCATCCTCGGCGTGAGCCTGGCCGTCGCCAAGGCGGCCGCCAGCTCGAGCGGGCTGCCCCTCTTCCGCTACCTCGGCGGCCCGAACGCGCACACGTTGCCGGTTCCCCTGATGAACATCATCAACGGCGGCTCGCACGCCGACAACGATGTCGACATCCAGGAATTCATGATCGTCCCGATCGGCGCCGAGTCGTTCAGCGAGGCCCTCCGCTGGGGCGTCGAGACCTACCACGCGCTCAAGGCGCTGCTCAAGTCGAAGGGGCTCTCTACCGGCCTCGGCGACGAGGGCGGCTTCGCCCCGAACCTGCCGAGCAACCGCGCGGCCCTCGACCTCATCGTCGAAGCGATCACCAACGCCGGCTACACGCCCGGCACCGACATCGCCCTGGCCCTCGACTGCGCGGCGACCGAGTTCTTCAGGGACGGCGCGTACCACTTCGAGGGCAAGAAGCTCTCGGCCCAGGAGCTCGTCGGCTACTACGCCGAACTGGTCGAGGCCTACCCGCTCGTCTCGATCGAAGACCCGCTCGAGGAAGAGGACTGGGACGGCTGGGTGCACCTCACCGCCGAGCTCGGCGACAAGGTGCAGATCGTCGGCGACGACCTGTTCGTCACGAACCCGGTGCGTCTGGCGCGCGGCCTCAAGGAGAAGGCCGCGAACTCGATCCTGGTCAAGGTGAACCAGATCGGCACGCTGACCGAGACGCTGGATGCCGTGGCCCTGGCCCAGCGCGCCGGCTACACCGCGATCCTGTCCCACCGCTCCGGCGAGACCGAAGACACCACGATCGCCGACCTCGCCGTCGCGACCGACGCCGGCCAGATCAAGACCGGAGCGCCTGCCCGGAGCGAGCGCGTGGCTAAGTACAATCAGTTGCTGAGGATTGAAGAAGAGCTGGGTGAGGCCGCCGTGTACGCGGGGCGCTCGGCATTCCCGCGCTTCAGCGCCTAGTTCGACCGGGGCTCGGGGCGCGTGGGTCAGCCCGCCGCTTCGAGCCCCGTTTCGGTTTGATTGCACGCCCAGCGAAAGGAGGTGCCCGTGGAGAGGACCCGTACCCCGCGGCAGCCCGCCGCCGGCCGGGCGGACACGCCCGTGGGCGGCTGGATCCGCGGCATCCGCAACTCGGGGTTCTCCTTGGTGATGATGGGGATCCTCGTGCTCGCCGTCGTCGTGCTCGCCCCGAGCCTGCGCACCTACGGGGAACAGCGCCAGGAGATCGACCGGCTGAAGGCGGCCGTCACCGATCAGCAGGACACCGTCGACCACCTGAAGTCGGAACGCGAGCGCTGGAACGACCGCACGTTCATCACGACCCAGGCCCGCGAGCGGCTCTCCTACGTACTGCCCGGCGACATCAGCTTCCTCGTGATCAATGACCTGAAGCTCCCGGTGACCGGCCGGGGCGGCGACACGCCTGTCAGCACCGACATCCAATCGACCGACGTCGACTGGCTCACATCCGTCTTCGCTTCGGTCATGACCGCAGGCCTGGCGCCGGAGGAGGCATCCCCATGACCAGACCGCCCTTCGGGCCCGTGACGGCGGAGGACATTGCCACCGTCTCCGCGCAGCTGGGCCGCCCGGCCCGGGACGTCGTCGGCATTGCCGCGCGCTGCGTTTGCGGCGCCCCGACCGTCGTGGCAACCGCGCCCCGGCTGGGCGACGGCACGCCGTTCCCCACCCTCTACTACCTGTGCCACCCGGCGGCGACGGCGGCCGTCTCATTCCTCGAGGCCACCCAGGTGATGAACGAGTACAACGAGCTGCTCGCCGAAGACGACGAGGTGCGCGCCCGCTACCAGGCGGCGCACGAGAGCTTCCTCGCCGACCGTGAATCCCTCGGGTCCGTTCCGGAGATCGCCGGGATTTCCTCCGGCGGCATGCCCACCCGGGTCAAGTGCCTGCACGCCCTCGTCGCGCACTCGCTGGCCGCGGGGCCCGGCGTCAACCCCATCGGCGACCTCGCCCTGGCACGCTCGGCCTGGACGCCCAGCGTGTGCGAATGCCTCGACTACAGCGCACAGGGCCCGGCGGGGGCATGAGCAGCGCCTGGCGCCGACTGGGCGCCGGCGTCGCCGTTGGCCTCGCCGTCGCCGGGCTGGGACTCGCCCCGGTGCTCGTCGATTCGACGCCCGCGCGCGCCGACCAGGTTCGCGACCTGGAGTACTGGCTGAACGACTACGGCTTCACCCAGGCCTGGGCCACCAGCAAGGGCGCCGGGGTCAAGGTCGCCATCATCGACACCGGCGTCGCCGGCGGCGTGGCGGACCTGGCCGGCGCGGTCGTGGGCGGCACGGATGTCTCGGGCCTCGGCACGCCGAACGGCCAGACTCCCGTGGGCGAGGGCAGCGAACACGGCACCCTCGTCGCCTCGCTGCTCGCGGGCCGGGGGACCGGCACCGACGCGGGCATCATCGGCGTGGCCCCGGAGGCATCGATCCTGAGCGTTTCGCTCGCGTTCGGCTCGAGCGGCGCCACGGTGAGCAACGACGACCAGATTGCCGAGGGCATCCGCTGGGCCGTCGACAACGGTGCCTCCGTGATCAACATGTCGCTGACCCGGAACACGCTCGACTGGCCGGAGAGCTGGGACTCGGCGTTCCTGTATGCCTTCGAGCACGACGTCGTTGTCGTGGCCGCCGCCGGCAACCGTGGCAGCGGTACAACCGAGGTCGGGGCTCCGGCGACGATCCCCGGCGTGCTCGCGGTCGCCGGGGTGAACCGCAATAAGACGGCGAGCTTCGACGCCTCCTCGCAGGGCATCACCATCTCGGTTGCCGCGCCCAGCGAGAAGCTGGTGGGCGCCGTGCCGGCGGGCGGCTATGTGCAGTGGAGCGGGACGAGCGCCGCGGCGCCCATCGTCTCCGGCCTGGTCGCACTCGTACGCTCCGCCTACCCGGAGCTCGACGCCGCCGGGGTCATGAACCGCATCATCGCGACGGCGGATCCGAACGGCCGCGAGGTCCCGAGCCCGATCTACGGCAACGGACTGATCAACGCGGCCGCGGCGGTCACGGCAACCGTCCCCGCCGCCGCGGGGCCGACGCCGACCGCCCTCCTCAAGGACTGGATCCACCTGCACCGGCGCGCCGACACCACGCCGACGCCGACGCCCACTCCGACCGCGGCAGCGTCGATCCAGCCGAGGGAAGATCCCTCCCTGCCCCCGTGGAACAAGGCCGCGGTCTGGCTGCCGAACCAGCACACTCTGACCTATGTCAGCATCCCGCTCGCCGTCCTCCTGGGGTTTGGTATCCTAGTAACGCTGTTCGGCACAGGGGCCACTCGGCATTTCAGGCGGATTCGACGCGAGTCGTAGGTTTTCGCACATCCAGGATTATGTAGGAGGCCTTTTCATCGTGCCCAGAATTCTCATCGTCGGTGGCGGCTACGCCGGGTTTTACACCGCATGGAAGCTTGAGAAGTGGCTGCGTGCCGGCGAGGCAGAGGTCACCGTCGTTGACCCGCTCCCGTACATGACGTACCAGCCGTTCCTCCCCGAGGTCGCGGCCGGCTCGATCGAGCCCCGCCACTCCGTGGTCGCACACCGCCGTCACCTCAAGAAGACGACCGTGATCACGGCCAAGGTCACCAACGTGAACCACGCAACGAAGTCAGCGACGATCACCCCGGCGGTCGGTGAGCCGTGGGAGTTCGAGTACGACCACGTGGTCGTGACCGCCGGCGCCGTGTCGCGCACCTTCCCGATCCCGGGTGTCGCCGACCAGGCGATCGGCCTCAAGACGATCGAAGAGGCCGTCGCCATCCGCGACCGCGTGCTCACTAACTTCGACAAGGCGGCGCAGCTGCCCGCCGGGCCCGAGCGCGACCGCTTGCTCACCTTCGTCGTCATCGGCGGCGGTTTCGCCGGCATCGAGGTCTTCGCCGAGCTGCGTTCGTTTGCCAGCTCGCTGCTCAAGTCGTACCCGCAGATCAGCTTCGAGGAGACGCACTTCCACCTGATCGAGGCGATGGGCCGGATCATGCCCGAGGTCTCCCTGGAGACCAGCCACTGGGTGATCAAGAACCTGTCCCAGCGCGGCGCGGAGATCCACCTGGACACCCAGCTCACCTCCGCCGTCGGCGGCAAGATCGAACTGTCCACCGGGGAGAGCTTCGAAACCGACCTGATCGTCTGGACCGCCGGAGTGATGGCCAACCCGGCCATCGTGCGCCACACGGACCTTCCGATCGAGGAACGCGGCCGCCTGCAGGTGCGCACCGACTTGCGCGTCGGCACCGAGGACGTCATCATCGAGGGCGCCTGGGGCGCCGGCGACGTCAGCGCGGTCCCCGACCTCAGTGGTGGGGGAGTCGGCGGCTTCTGCGTGCCCAACGCCCAGCACGCCGTGCGCCAGGGCAAGCTGCTGGCGAAGAACCTCGTCGCCACCATCCGCGGCGAGGGCACCAAGGAATACCTGCACAAGAACTTGGGCGCCGTCGCCGGTCTCGGCATCGGCCACGGTGTCTTCCAGTCGGGCAACCTTGCGATCAAGGGCCTGCCGGCCTGGTTCGCCCACCGCGGCTACCACGGCCTCGCGATGCCGAGCTGGGAGCGCAAGATCCGCGTCGTCTGGGGCTGGGTGAACAACTTCTTCCTCGGCCGCGACATCGTCTCGCTGAGCGCCGTGCAGGACCCCCGCGCGGTCTTCGAAGAGTACGCCGCTCGTCCGAAGCCGCCGGCCGCCGCAGCACCCGCCGCGGCACCCGCCGTCGAAGCCAAGGCCCCGCGCGCGCCTCGCAAGGTCGCAGCGAAGGCAGCTCCGAAGAAGGATGCCGCCCAGACCGTCGCGGACAAGCGCGAGGCGGCGGCCGTCTCTGCCAAGTAAGGTTCCGGGCCTGCCGAGAGGCAGGGTCACCAGAAGGGTCGGTGCGTGAGCGCCGACCCTTCTGCGTACCCCCGGCGAGTGCGCCCCGTCCGCGCGCACCCCCTACGCTTGAGACGTCCGAGATCACTCGAACGCGCCCCCGTAGCCCAATCGGCAGAGGCAGACGACTTAAAATCGTCACAGTCTGGGTTCGAGTCCCAGCGGGGGCACACGGTGTCAGCCGAGGCGGTCCAGGTAGCGCAGGATGATCCCCTCGCGCAGCGCCCACGGCGACACCTCGAGCTCGTCCACGCCGAACGCGGCCATGGCCTCGCCGAGCACGATGCCGCCGGCGACGATCTGGAAGGTGCGGTCGGCCGTGATGCCGGGCAGCGCCGGCCGGGCCTCGGCGGGGATCCGGGCCAGCCGCGGCACCCAGTTGGCGAGCTGCGAGCGGGTGAGGAGCATCCGTTCGCCGGCGCCGGACCCCGACACCGTGCCGGCCAGCCGCGCGAGGGAGCGGATCGTCTTCGACGAACCGACAACGTGGTGGGGTGCGGGCCGTCCGGCAAAGCCCGCGACGGCATCCGCGAGCACGGCGGCAGCATGCTCGCGCAGCGCCTTGACCTGGTCCGGCAGCGGCGGGTCGTTATGCAGGAAGGCGATGGTGGAGCGGCCTGCACCGATGGGCAGCGAGATTGCCGACCGCGGGTACTCGTCCGCCCCTGAGGCGATTTCGAGCGAACCCCCGCCGATGTCGAAGAGCAGGATCTCCCGGGCCGACCAGCCGTACCACCGCCGCACCGCGAGGAAGGTGAGGCGGGCTTCGTCCTCGCCCGACAGAACCTGCAGCGCGACCCCGGTCTCCCGCTCGACCCGGGCGAGCAGCTCGGGCCCGTTGGTGGCCTCGCGGAGCGCCGAGGTCGCAAAGGGAAGCAGCTCGTCGATGCCGTGGGTGCGGGCGACCTCGGCGGCGTTCCGAACGGCGGAGAGCACGGCGGCGACGCCCTCGTCGGTGATCGCGCCCTCCGGCGTGAGGTAGCGCATCAACCGCAGAACGGCCTTCTCCGAGGCCATCGGCACGGGAGGGGCACCGGCCCGGGCGTCGACAACGAGCAGATGGACGGTATTGGAACCGACGTCGAGGACTCCCAGGCGCACCTTTCGACCTTAGCGGCCCGGCGGTCAGCGGAGCGCGGGCACCACGAATCGCTGCCAGGCCCAGGCTCCGACGCAGAGTGCGGCGAAGACCGCCACGGCGGCCCAGAGGAACGTCACCGTGCCGTCGCTGTACCAGCTGGCGACCACGGGGGAGAGCACCGCGAAGAAGAACGTGTTGGCGAGCACGGTCAGGCCCGCCCAGATCGGCGGGGACCAGGCCAGGATCCTGCGCCCGCTCGTGCTGCCGAGGGGGACCAGCACGAGCACGACCGACCCGATGGCGGCGAGCACCACGGCATTCAAGGTCTCGGCCGCCAGCGCACCGACGAAGCCGGTGGCGCCGGGCAGCGCGCCCAGGGCCAGCCAGGCGAGCACGGCGAGCAGGATCAGGCTGCCCGCACGCACCGCGGCCAGTTGCCCGCGCCGGTGCGCCGGGGCGCCGTCGGCGACCGCGACGCTGCCGAGCAGGCCGAAGACGAGGGCGGGCTCGATCTCGAACACCCGCGAGGCCAGCGCGGCCACGCCGACCAGGAGCAGGTAGCGAGGCAGGAAGGTGGCCGAGGCCGGGGTGTGCAGCACCCGTGAACTCCACCAGAGCGGAACGAGCGTTCCCGCCGCGTTCACGACGACGAGGCCGATGACGACGGCCACCAGGAGGCGCAGGTAGGCGGGCCGGTCGGTCACCGGGCCGGAGAGCATGATGAGGGTTGCCGCGGCGAGCAGGGCCGCGCCGCCCAGGAGCCATCGGTTGAGGCGCACGGCCGGGGCCACCTCGAATTCCTCTCCGGCCCGGTTGCGGCCGGTCAGGGGCATCCGGTGCCAGAGCGGACGCCCGTCCCGCGAGCGAGAAATGGTGCCGGCCAGCAGGCGCGCGGGCATCGCGACGAGCACCAGGGCCCCGAGCGCCCAGAGCACGGCCTGGAGCCACGGGAACGGACCCGCCGACCCGGGAGGGGCCACCGCGCTCGTGAACGCGGTGGCGTCATCCCAGTCCCCGGTCGTGCCTCCGGTCCCCCTGCCCGGGCCGTGGGCTTCGGGGGCCGTCGTGGGGGGCAGCGGCGTCGCTTCGGCGGTTGCCTGCGGGGGGACCGGGGCGGCGGGGGTGGCCGGCGCCGCGGTGGGGCCGGCGGTGGACGGCTTCGGGTTGGAGGCCGGGCGCGGCCCGTAGGCGACCCTGATCGGTGAGCTGCCGGGGCCGACGTTGCCGGCGGCATCCTGCTGAACCGCGGTCACCGAGTACGAACCGGCGGCGACACCGCCCCCCGAGCAGCGCCACGCGCCCGTCTGCACGGTGGCGCTGCAGACCGAGTAGGCGCCGGCGAAGACGGTCACTCGGGCGCCGGTTTCCCCGGTGCCCGAGTAGTCGGCGCCGCCGAGCGGCACCCGGTCGCCACTGGTGGGGGCGCTGATCAGGGGAGCGGTGGGAGCGTCGACGTCGAAGAAGACGTTGACCGGTTCGCTCGCGTTCGAGGACGACGGTGAGCTGTAGCCCGTGGACTGGCTGGCGGCCACCTGCCTGTCGCCGCCCTGCAGCGGCCCGGTGAACAGGCAGACCCAGTCGCCGGCGTCATCGACGGTGGAGACGCACTGCCCGCCTCCGGACAGCCGGGCGGTGACGGATGCTCCGGGGTAGCCGGTTCCGCGCACCATGCCGTTGGAGGAGTCCTGCCCGCGGGCGCCGCCGGAGACCGTGGGCTCCCCGAGCACGGCCACCGTGATCTCGTCCCACAGGTCCGGTTCGCCGGCGACAACGACGCGGAGGGCGATGGACGGGCCGTTGGGCAGCGGAATGCCGGTGCACGCCCACTCGGTGCCGCCGTCGTCCGGGACGAAGCACAGGGGATCCCCGCCTGCCGGGTCGAGGACCTGCACGTCCTGCCCCGCGCTGCGGGTGCCGGCCAGGCTCGTGTTGGAGCTGCCCACGAAGACCCCGTCGGACGGGCTCGTGATCGCGGGTGCGCCCGCCCGCGCCGCGACCGGCGTCGGGGTCGGCGTCGGGGTCGACGTCGCCGGGGGAACCAGTTCTTCCGCGAGCGCGGCGCCGGGGGTGCCGGCCAGGCTCGCGAGCACGACCAGGGTGGCGCCGAGAACGCCGATACAGGGGTGCGAAACGCGCCGCGGTGGGTGCGCGGTTGCCCGCCCTGCCCGGCCCGCGACTCGTGGCGCTTCGAACCGCCTCGTTCTGCTCACAGTCCCCCGACCCTCAACCCCCATTTCAGGGGGACGGCGAGGCAAAGTCAACCCCCCGCACCCGCAGGACGAGACACTGCGTCACATTCGTTATCAGCCCGGCGCAATCATCCGGATTCGGTGCCTGTCGCGGGAGCCCTGCTCGCCGAAGTAGAGTCGGTGCGGTGAGGGAAATCGATCTGTCCCGGCGGCCGGATGCCGCCCCCTGGCTGACCCCGGAGGCGTACTGGCCGCACCTTACCGCCGCGACCTCGGAGCGGGACGCCCCCGTCGCGGCCCTGCACCTGGACGCGCTCCGCCACAACGCGCACCAGCTGCTGGCTCGCGCGGCCGGGACCCCGATTCGCGTCGCCACGAAGTCGATCAGGGTGCGCAGCGTGATCGACGCCGTCCTGGCCCTGCCGGGGTTTCGCGGGGTGCTCGCCTACACGCTGGCCGAGTCGCTGTGGCTGGCCGAGACCGCCGACGACATCCTCGTCGGGTACCCCACCGCGGACCGGTCGGGCATCGAGCGGCTGGGGCGCTCGCCGGAGCTGGCCGCGCGGGTGACCCTCATGGTCGACTCGATCGCCCACCTCGACTTCATCGATTCGGTGCTCCCCGCGGGAAGCCGCGCCCCGATCCGGGTCTGCCTCGAGCTCGACTCGGCGTGGGATGTCCCCGTCTTCGGCCATGTCGGCGTGCGGCGGTCGCCGGTGCACACCGCGGAGGATGCCCGCGCCCTGGCGATCGCCATCGTCGCCCGTCCGGGCTTCCGGCTCGTCGGGATGATGGGCTACGAGGCCCAGATCGCCGGCATCCGTGACCGCCCGGCCGGGCAGCCCGCCCGGGGCGCGGTCAACCGCTTCGTCCGACGCCGTTCGATCTCGGAACTCGCCGAGCGGCGGGGCGCGGCCGTCGCGGCCGTGCGCCGGATCGCCGAGCTTGAATTCGTCAACGGCGGGGGCACCGGGTCGATCGAGAGCACCCGCGCGGACGCATCCGTTACCGAGCTCGCGGCCGGAAGCGGCCTGTTCGGCGGGCACCTGTTCGACGGGTATTCGAGTTTCCAGCCGGCGCCGGCGGCGGCCTTCGCCCTGTCGGTCGTGCGGAAGGCCGCCCCGGACACGGCCGTGCTGCTCGGCGGCGGCTGGATCGGCTCCGGCCCGCCCGGCCGGGACCGTCTCCCGCTCCCGGTGTGGCCGGACGGGCTCCGCCTCCTGCCGCTCGAAATGGCCGGCGAGGTACAGACGCCCGTCGCCGGGCGCGGGGCCGAGGGGCTCTCGGTGGGGGACCGGGTCTGGCTGCGCCACGCCAAATCCGGGGAACTGAGCGAGCACGTCAACGAATTCGCGCTCGTGCACGACGGCCGGGTCGTCGACGTCCTGCCCACCTACCGCGGCGAGGGGAAAGCGTTCCTGTGAGCGCCAGCGGAGCGCTCTGGCGCAACTGGGCCCGCACCGAGGCCGTGCGCCCCCGGCGGGTCGAACGACCGGGCTCCGCCGGCGCCGTGCAGCGCGCGGTGATCGCCGCGGGCAACGCCGGCCTGCGGATCAAGGCGGTCGGGGCCGGGCACAGCTTCAGCGGGATCGCCCTCGCACCCGATGTGCAGCTGGACCTGCACGAGGTCAGCGGGGTCATCCGCGTCGACCGCGCGGCCCGCCAGGTCACCGTGGCCGCCGGTACCCCGCTGCACCGGCTGGAGCGCCTGTTCGCACCGTACGGGCTGGCCCTGGCGAACATGGGCGACATCGACCGGCAGAGCATCTCCGGCGCCATCTCCACCGGCACCCACGGCACCGGCTCCGCCCTGGGCGGCCTCGCCTCCCAGGTCGTCGCGCTCACCCTGGTCACCGGTGACGGCTCCCTGCTGACGGTGAGCGGCACCGAGAACGCCGACCTCCTGCCGGCCGCGGCCCTGGGCCTCGGGGCGCTGGGCATCATCGTCGACGTCACCCTCCAGTGCGTTCCGGGCTTCCTCCTGCACGCGGTCGAGAACACCGAGCCGCTGGAGGGCGTGCTGGAGAGCTACCTCGAGCGCAGCCGGACGGCCGACCACTTCGAGTTCTTCTGGTTTCCGCACACCGGGAGCGCGCTGACGAGAACGAACACGCGGATGCCGCTCGGGGCGGTCCGCGAGCCGCGCGGCCGGGTCTCGCGCTGGATCGACGACGAACTGCTCGCCAACGGCGCCTACCGCGGCATCTGCGCCCTCGGGGCGCTCCAGCCGGCGCTGGTTCCCGGTTTCAACCGGCTGGCCGAGAGACTCTCCGGCCGGCGCGAGTACACGGATGTCTCGACCCGTGTGTTCGTGACCAACCGCACCGTGCGCTTCCGCGAGATGGAGTACGCGCTGCCGCTGGACCTCGTCCCGGGCGCGCTGGCCGAGGTCCGCGCCCTGATCGAGCGCCGCGGCTGGCGGATCTCCTTCCCGATCGAGGTGCGCTCGGCCGCCGCCGACGACCTGTGGCTCTCGACCGCGGCCGGACGGGAAACCGGGTACATCGCCGTGCACCGGTACTACCGGGAGAACCACACCGAGTATTTCCGGGCGGTGGAGGAGATCATGCGAGCGCACGGCGGGCGCCCGCACTGGGGCAAGATCCACTACACCGACGCCGATGCTCTCCGCCAGGCCTACCCGCGCTTTGACGACTTCCTCCGGGTTCGTGACAGGCTCGACCCGGAGCGCCGCTTCAGCAACCCCTACCTGGAAAGAGTCCTCGGCCGTTGAGCACGAAGAAGTTGAACAGCAACACGCCCACCGCACGCGCCTGGCAGCACCGGGCCGGCGAACTCGGCTCCGGCCTGCCGGACGGCTTCATCGTCGGCACATCGACCTCCGGCTTCCAGGTCGAGGGCGGCGCCAGGGACGGAGGCCGCCACGAGTCGGCCTGGGACGCTTTCACGACCCAGCCCGGGCGCATCCTGGACGGCTCGAACGCCTCGGTGTCGGCCGACCACTTCCACCGGCAGGCCGAGGACGTGACGCTCCTGCGCGAACTCGGCGTGGACGCCTACCGTTTCTCCTTCGCCTGGCCCCGGCTGCAGCCGGACGGGCGCGGGGGACTGAGCCAGAGCGGATTCGCCTTCTACGACCGGCTGCTCGACGGGCTCCTCCGCGCGGGCATCAGCCCGATGGCGACGCTCTTCCACTGGGACACCCCGCTCGAGCTCCGCGGCGGCTGGCTGAACCGCGACACCGCCCAGCGCTTCGGCGACTATGCGCACGCGGTCGGCGAGGCCTTCGGGGACCGCATCGACGACTGGGTGACGCTCAACGAGCCCGCGACGGTGACCCTGGGCGGCTACGCGCTCGGCACCCAGGCGCCCGGCGAACGGATGCTCTTCGGCGCGCTGCCCGTGGCGCACCACCTGCTCCTCGCGCACGGCCTCGCCGTGCAGGGCCTCCGTGCCGCCGACGTGCGCGGCCGGATCGGGATCGCCAACGTGCATTCATTGGTGCAACCGGCCGGCGACCGGGAGGCCGACGCGGTCTTCTCGGAGCTGGTCGACGTGCTGCACAACCGGATCTTCGCCGACCCGGTGCTGCTCGGCCGGTACCCGCAGCCGCCGGAGCAGTTCACCACCGAACTCCGCGCCCTGATCGAGGTGGACGACGCGGACCTCCGCACCATCCACCAGCCGCTGGACTTCTACGGGCTGAACTACCGCGGGCCCTCCCGCGTCGCGGCGGGACGGGGAGCCTCCACGACCGCCGACGGGCAGCCCTCGGCGGCGGCCCACCTGCCCTTCCACCTCGAGCCGCTCCGGGAGTACCCGGCGACCGGCTCCGGGCATCCGATCGCCCCCGAATATCTCGGACTGAGTCTCGCTCAGCTTCGCGACCGGTACGGGGACGCCCTGCCCCCGGTCTGGATCACCGAGGGCGGCGCCGGCTTCCCCGACACCGTCGACGAGCGCGGCGCGGTGCACGACCCGGTCCGGATCGACTACCTCGCCGAGCACCTCACGGCCGCGGTGGACGCCGTCCGGCCCGGCGGCATCGCGGAGGGCGTCCGGCTGCGCGGCTACATGATCCGGTCGCTGCTGGACGGATTCGAGTGGGAGGCCGGCTACACCCAGCGCTACGGCCTCGTGCACGTCGACTTCCCCACCCAGAACCGCACCCCCAAGTCCTCCTACCGCTGGCTGCAGCGCGTCCTCTCCGCCCGCTAACCCCGCCCACTTCTCCCCGCGAAACCGCAGTTGTGCGCGCTAAAACGCCCTGATAACGCGCACAAGTGCGGTTTCGCGGGCTAGGGGGTGCGGCGGCGGAGCGTGATTGAGCCGATGACGACCGCGGCGACGATCCAGGCGCCGATGACGAGGAGCTCCGCGGTGACGTACGCCGCGTCCTCGGAGTCGGTGGCGACGGCCCGGAGCGCGTCGATGGCGTGCGAGAGCGGCAGCCAGTCGCTGATCTCCTCCAGGCCCGCGGGCAGCTGGTCGCGCGGCAGGAAGATGCCGCCGAGCAGGATCTGCGGGAACACGAACGCCGGCATGAACTGCACGACCTGGAATTCGGTGCGGGCGAACGCGCTGGCCAGCAGGCCGAGCGTCGTGCCGAGCACGGCATCGGCGACGGCCACGGACAGAAGAAGCCAGACCGATCCCTCGATCTCGAGCCCGTAGACCCAGACCGAGAGCCCGACCGCGATGGACGACTGCAGCACGGCGAGCAGGCCGAACGCCAGCGTGTAGCCGAGGATCAGGTCGGCCTTGCCGAGCGGCATCGACAGCATCCGTTCGAGCGTGCCCGTGCGCCGCTCCCGCAGGGTGGTGATGCTCGTGACCACGAACATGACCACGAAGGGGAACAGCGCGAGCATCGCCGGCCCGATGGTGGAGAAGACCGTCGTGTCCGAGAAGATCCAGGCCACCAGCCCGATCAGCAGGCTGGGCACGACGAGCAGCAGCGCGATGGTCCGCGGGTCGTGGCGAATCTGAGCGAGCACGCGACCGGCGGTGGCGAGTGTGCGCAGCGGGGTCACGAGGCCGCCTCATCGGGCGCGGCCGGATGCTCCGCAATCAGAGCAAGGAACGCCGCCTCGATGTCGGCGGTGCCGGTGGCGGCGAGCAGCCCCTGCGGGGTGTCGTCGGCGAGGACCTCGCCGTGGCGCATCAGCAGCAGACGGTCGCAGCGCGCCGCCTCGTCCATGACGTGACTCGAGACGAGCAGGCTCGTTCCGGCCGCCGCGAGGCGGTGGAACAGCCCCCACAGTTCGACCCGGAGCACGGGGTCGAGCCCGACCGTCGGCTCGTCGAGCACGAGGAGCTCGGGCGAGCCGAGGAGGGCGCCGGCCAGGGACACGCGGCTGCGCTGGCCGCCGGAGAGCGACCCGGCCAGCTGCCCGGCATTGCTGCCGAGGTCGGTGGCCTCGATCACCCGGTCGACGTCGCCCCGGGGCACGCCCAGCACGGCCCGGAAGTAGGCCAGGTTCTGCCGCACGGTCAGGTCATCGTAGATGCTCGCATCCTGGGTGACATAGCCGACCCGGCGGCGGAGCGACGCGGTGCCGGCCGGTTCGCCGAGCACGGTAACCTCGCCCGACTGCACGATCTGCACCCCGACGATCGAGCGCATGAGCGTGGTTTTGCCGCAGCCGCTCGGGCCGATCAGGCCCATCACGATGCCCCGCGGCACGGTCAGGCTCAGGCCGTGCAGCACCGGATGCCTGCCCCTCCTCGCGTGCAGGTCCCGCACCACCACGGCGGGAGCTTCGTTGTTCACCATGACTGCATTATTCGCCGGTCAGGGGCGAAAGTCATCCATTTGCCGACGGTTGGCTTGGAGTGTCATGGGAACCGGGTGGGAGCACGGGGGGGCGCGGATATGATGAATTCGAATACTGCAATCACGCCGCATAAGCTCAAGCCGCCTAAGTTCAAGGAGTCGTGCCATGGAATGGCTCATCCCGGTCCTCATCGTTGTTGGACTCGTCGTCATCGTGGGAATCTACCTCTGGGTCACCTACAACTCGCTCGTCACCCTCAAGGTGCGCGTCGACGAGGCGTGGAGCGACATCACCGTGCAGATGAAGCGTCGCGCCGACCTGATCCCGAACCTGATCGAAACGGTCAAGGGCTACGCCGCACACGAGAAGACGGTCTTCGAGAACGTCACCAGGGCCCGCGCCGAATCGCTCTCCGCCCAGGGGCCGGCCGAGCTGGCCGCGGCCGAGAACCACATGCAGCAAGCCCTCCGCAGCATCTTCGCCGTCGCCGAGGCCTACCCGCAGCTGCAGGCCAGCCAGAACTACCTCCAGCTCCAGGCCGAGCTCGTCGACACCGAGGACAAGATCCAGGCCTCGCGCCGGTTCTACAACGGCGGCGTGCGCGAGCTGAATACGAAGATCAAGGTCTTCCCGAACAACCTCATCGCACGCAACCTCGGCTTCACCGAGCGTGACTTCTTCGAGGTGTCCGACTCCGCAGCCATTGCGGAGCCGCCCCGCGTGCAGTTCTAACGGCGAGCGGCAATGTATAGCGCGATCGCCAGGAACAAACGCAACACCGTTTTCATCATCATCCTGTTCCTGGTCATGATTGCCGGGCTCGGCTGGCTGGCGAACTACGTGTACAGCCCGCCCGGAAGCTACGGCATCCTGGTCATGACGCTCGTCGTGGCGATCGGGTACGCCGTCGTGCAGTACTTCATGGCCGGCCGCCAGGCCGCGGCGATGAGCGGCGGCGTGAAGATCCACAGCAAGGCGGAGCATCCGCGCCTGTGGAACATCGTCGAGAACCTGTCGATCACCACGGGCACGCCGATGCCCGAGATCTACGTGATCAGCGACCCTGCCCCGAACGCGTTCGCGACCGGGCGCGACCCCGAGCACGCGATCGTGGCCGCCACCACCGGGCTGCTCGAGATCATGGATGACTCGGAGCTCGAGGGCGTGATGGCCCACGAACTCGGGCACGTGCAGAACTACGACATCCGGGTCTCGATGATCGTCTTCGGCCTCGTCGTTGCCGTCGGGTTCATCTCGGACATGATGCTCCGGATGGCGTTCTTCGGGCGCAGCGACCGCAACAACGGCAACCCGATCGTGCTCGTCTTCGGCCTCGCCGCCATGATCGTGGCGCCGCTCGTGGCGAGCATGGTGCAGATGGCCGTGTCGAGGCAGCGCGAGTACCTGGCCGATGCCACCAGCGCGATGACCACCCGCCACCCGGATGCCCTCGCCCGGGCGCTCGAGAAGCTCGAGGCGTACGGGCGGCCGCTGCAACGCCAGAACACGTCGATGGCGCACCTGTGGATCGCCGACCCGCTGAAGCCGGGCCTGATGGCGAAGCTGTTCAGCACGCACCCGCCGATCGCCGAGCGCGTGGAGCGCCTGCACACGATGGGCCGCACCTTCTAGCCGATCCGCCCCGATGGTCGATCCTGTCGCGGCCTGGCGCAGTTCGGCGCGCCGAGCTCGCCTGTTCCGGTCGAGTTCGCCAGGCACACCAGGCGAACTCGACCGGAAGTGTCCAGGTCGGCGAACGGATGCCGTCACCACGCCGAGAATCGCCGATTACGCCGAGATGACCCGGTATAGCGGCGACACTCGGCGCAAACGGCGACACTCGCGGCCGCATCCGCCTGCCCGGCCGCACCAGGCCGCCACCGCAGCGCAGACCGATTGGACGGGGATCTCCAGGCTCGATCCCCGGCCGCCCGGCCGCCCGCGGTGGTGCTGCGCCGCTGTGCCACCCGCGCAGCGGCGCACTGCCCGCGCGACGCGATCTCGACTAGCTCGATCACCGGACACGGACAATCTCCTGGAGGTCGAGACCCGCCTTCTGCCTTCCACCTTCCGCCGAACTGTGAGTTTGGCACCTTCGTGGGCCCACGAAGGTGCCAAACTCACAGTTCGGCGAACCGTCCGGTGGTCGAGATCGTCGAGGGCTAGCGGAGTTCGGCGGCCAGCCCGGGCGCCAGCGTGCCGCGCCGCACGACCTCGATCTCGCCGAGCCCCTGCCAGCGTCCCGCGTCCCGGAGCACCCCGGCCAGGCGCGCGGCCGTGTCGGCCGGCGCGCCCTCCTCGGCCCAGGCCGCCTGCACGCGCAGCACACCGGCCTGGCGGTCGTTCTTCAGGTCGACCCGGCCGACGATGGTGTCGCCGAGCAGCACGGGCAACGAGTAGTACCCGAAGATGCGTTTCGGCTCCGGCGTGTAGATCTCGATCCGGTAGTGGAAGTCGAACAGGCGCAGGGCGCGCGGGCGCTTCCAGACGACCGGGTCGAACGGCGAGAGCACGGCCGCGGCGTCCATGCTGCGGGGCAGCCGCGCGTCCCGGTGCAGCCAGGCGGCGATGGGTTTTCCGGCCCGCGTCCAGCCGGGGACCTCGACCGGGATCAGCTCGCCCGCGTCTTCGAGCTCGCGGATCGCGGCCAGGGTCGGCGGGGTCTTCAACCGGAAGTAGTCCGCGAAGTCCCTGGCCGTGCCGATGCCGTGCGCGCGCGCTGACCGGCTCACCAGCTCGCGGTGCGCGTCGTGGCGGCTCACCTCCCGCCCGAGCAGCGCATCCGGGAACACCTGCTCCGGCAGGCCGTAGATGCGCTCGAAACGCTCGCGGCCGGCGCTCACCACATCGCCCCAGCGGAACAGGGTTTCGAGCCCCGTCTTCACGTCCGACCAGCCCCACCAGGGCCCGCTGCGCTTGTTGGCGTCGTGCTCGATCGCGCTCGCCCGCATGGGACCGTTCTCGGCCAGTTCAGCCAGCAGCCAGACGAGCATCGGACGGTTGGCCGCCGACCAGGCCTCCGGTGTGCGCGCCGAGAGGTCGCGGTAGGCCTGCATGCGCCACCGGAACAGCGGCCACGACTCGAGCGGCAGGAACGACGCCTCGTGCGCCCAGTACTCGGTGAACCGCGCCTCGCGCCCGGTCGTCAGCCGGTCCAGTTGCTTCTTGTCGTAGACGCCCAGCCGGCTGAACGCGGGCAGGTAGTGGCTGCGCTCGAACACGTTGACCGAGTCGATCTGGAGCAGGCCGAGCCGGTTCACGAGCGCGTCCAGCTGACGGATGCCGGGCGCCTCGCCCGGCGCACGGCCGAAGCCCTGCGCCGCCAGCGCGATGCGGCGAGCAAGGGCGGGGGCGACTGACTGAGGCATCGATTCGAGCGTAGTGCCGCCGCCGGACGTTCACTGCCCGTTCAGGTGGCTCCGCCCGTCCCGTCGCCCGGCGTCCGTATGGTCTCCCGTGACCGCATTCCGGCACTCAACAGTTCGCCCACCGGCGGGCGGCCGGGCGCGGTCACGACGGAGGATACGTGTTCACCACGCGCACCATGATCGCCGGGATCGCCGCCACCGCGGCACTCGCTCTCACCCTCACGGGCTGCTCGGCAGGCGCAGCGCCCGCCGCCGGCGGCGTCGACGCGGCCACCGCGACGAGCCTGGCCGCGTTCGGCGACCTGGCCGGCCTGGAGAAGGCAGCCAGGGCCGAAGGCGCGCTGAACGTCATCGCCCTGCCCCGCGACTGGGCCAACTACGGCGCCGTGCTCGACAGGTTCGCCGAGAAGTACCCGGAGATCACCCTCACCGAGGCGTCCCCGGACGGTTCGAGCGCCGAGGAAATCCAGGCGGCGGACAACCTCAAGGGCCAGGACACCGCGCCGGACGTCTTCGACCTCGGCCTGCCCGTCGCGCTCTCGAGCACGGATCGCTTCGCGCCGTACAAGGTCGCAACCTGGGCGGACATTCCGGATGCCCTCAAGGAATCGAACGGCCTCTATACCGGCGACTACGGCGGATACATGGCCGTCGGTTACGACCCCGCGGAGGTCCCCGCGCCCACGCAGCTGAGCGACCTGCTCGGCTCGAAATACAAGGGCAAGGTGGCAATCAACGGCGACCCGACCCAGGCCGGCGCCGCCTTCGCCGCGGTCGGGATGGCCAGCGTGCAGAACGACGGATCCGTAGACGACTTCCAGCCGGGCATCGACTTCTTCGAGAAGCTCAATCGGAGCGGGAACTTCCTCAAGGTCGACCCCACGCCCGCCACCATCGCCTCGGGCGAGACGCCCGTCGTGCTCGACTGGGACTACCTCAACGTCGGCTACGGCAAGACGCTGGCGGGCCAGCGCGACTGGAAGGTCGTGGTCTTCCCCGGCACCGGCTACGCCGGCTACTACAACCAGGCCGTGAGCAAGGATGCCCCGCACCCGGCCGCCGCACGCCTGTGGCAGGAGTTCCTCTACAGCGACGAGGCGCAGAACCTGTGGCTCGCCGGGGGAGCCCGCCCCGTACGCGCCGAGGCGATGGCTTCGGCCGGAACCATCGACGCGGCGCTGTTCGACGCGCTCCCGAAGGCACCGGAGACGACGGTCGTCCCGTCCGGCAAGCAGAGCGAAACCGCCGCGAAGCTGCTCGGCGAGAGCTGGGCGGCCGCTGTCCAGTAGGGTCCGCGGAACGGCGGCAGCCTGGGGTCTGCTGCCGTTCGCGGTGTATGTGCTGCTGTTCCTCGCCGTGCCCACCATCATCGCCGTCGGCACGGGCTTCGTCGACGAATCGGGTTCCTTCACCTGGCACACGGTGGCGGCGCTGGGCAGTCCGGAAGTGCTGACCACGTTCGCCAATTCATTCTGGCTGTCGGCGCTGACCGCGGTGGTCGGCGCCCTGGTCGGCGGCCTGGCCTGCTACGCGCTGCTCGGCGCCCGGCCCGACGGGGCCCTCCGTTCCGCGGTCGACTCGCTCAGCGGAGTGCTCGCCCAATTCGGCGGCGTCATGCTCGCGTTCGCGTTCGTCGCGACCATCGGCATCCAGGGCATGGTGACCCTGTTCCTGCGCGACGTCTTCGGTCTCGACATCTTCGAAGACGGCGTCTGGATCTACGCGATGCCCGGCCTGGTGCTGCCCTACCTGTACTTCCAGGTGCCCCTGATGATCATCACCTTCATGCCGGCGCTCGAGTCGCTGAAACCGGCCTGGGCCGAGGCGAACGCCACCCTCGGCGGCACGGCGGCGAGCTACTGGCTGCGCATCGCCTTCCCGGTGCTGGCGCCGTCGTTCTTCGGCAGCCTGTTGCTTTTGTTCGCGAACGCGTTCTCGTCGTACGCCACCGCCGCGGCGCTGATCAGCCAGGGGTCGCAGATCGCGCCCCTGCAGATCCGCGCGGCGCTCACCAGCGAAACCATGCTCGGACAGGAGAACCTGGCCGGGGCACTGGCGCTGGGGATGATTGTGGTGATGGCCGTCGTCATGCTCGGCTACTCGGCGCTGGCGTCCCGGGCCGCGAGGTGGCAGCGATGAGCGCAGGCCTCCGCAGCGGCGGAGTCGCGCACGCGCCCGCTCGGGGCATCCGGATTGCCATCCTCGGTGCCATCGGGCTGCTCTTCGCGGTGCCGATCGTTGCCATGGTCGAGTTCACCCTGCGCAAGGGACTGGGCGGAGGCCACGACTTTTCGCGCTGGATCACCCTGTTCCAGAGTGGGTTCACCGGCCAGTACCGCCCCCTGCTCGTCGCCGCCGGCAACTCGGTCGCCCTGGCGATCGGCACCGTCCTGATCGTGCTCCTGCTGCTCGTTCCGACCATGATCCTGATCCAGCTGCGGTTCCCCCGGTTGCGCCGGCCCATGGAAGTCATCTGCATCCTGCCCGTCAGCATCCCGGCGATCGTCCTGGTCGTCGGCCTCGCCCCGGTGTATTCGATGGTTGCTAGGCTCTTCGGCAGCGGCGTCTGGACCCTGACCTTCGCGTACGGCGTCACCGTTCTGCCCTACGCCTACCGGGCGATCCAGTCCAACCTGGATGCCGTCGACGCGCGCACGCTCAGCGAGGCCGCCCGCTCGCTCGGGGCGGGCTGGGGAACCGTGCTCCTGCGGGTGCTGCTGCCGGGCCTGCGCCGCGGCATCCTCGCCGGGGCGTTCATCTCGGTCGCGGTCGTGCTCGGCGAGTTCACCATCGCGTCGCTGCTGAACCGGGTCAACCTGCAGACCGCGCTCGTGGTCGTGAGCAAGAGCGACCCGTACACGGCCGTCATCGTGTCCCTCCTCGCCCTCGCGTTCGCCTTCCTGCTGCTGCTGACCATCGGCCGGCTCGGTGCGGCGCGCACGCGTTCCCCGCGGCCGCGTTCCCTCTCGAAAGGCTTGTCATGACCCAGGCACACTCAGGCGCCGGCCCCGGCGCCGTCGTCGAATTCCGCGGCGTGGTCAAGGAGTTCGCCGGGCACCGGGCGCTGGCCGGCTTCGACCTCACCCTGCGGGCCGGAGAATTCGTGGCCCTGCTCGGCCCGAGCGGCAGCGGGAAAACCACGGCCCTCCGTGTGCTCGCCGGGCTCGAATCGACGGATGCCGGCAGCATTCTGCTGAACGGAGCCGACGTCTCGAGGCTGCCGGCGAGCAGACGCGACATGGGGATGGTGTTCCAGGCATACTCGCTCTTTCCGCACCTCAGCGCCGGCGAAAACGTGGAGTTCGGTTTGCGCATGCGCAAGGTGAGTCCGGAGGAGCGTCGGAGCCGCGCGCGTGCCGCTCTGGCCCTCGTCGAGCTGGACGCCCACCACGACCGGTACGCCCACCAGCTGTCCGGGGGGCAGCAGCAGCGCGTTGCGCTGGCCAGGGCCCTCGTCACGCAGCCGCGCGTCCTGCTGCTCGACGAGCCGCTTTCGGCCCTGGACGCCCGGGTGCGTGTGCAGTTGCGCGAGGAGATCCGGCGGATCCAGACCGACCTCGGCATCACCACCCTGTTCGTCACCCACGACCAGGATGAGGCCCTGGCCGTGGCGGACCGGGTCGCGGTCATGCGGGCCGGCAGCATCGAGCAGATCGGTACGCCGGAGGACCTCTACGCCCGGCCGGTCTCCCCGTTCGTGGCCGATTTCGTCGGTCTGAACAATCGCGTGGCCGGCGTCGTGCGGCACGGGTTCGCTCAGGTGCACGGAACGGCGCTGCCCCTGGTCGACCCGTCACAGGCGGACGGAGGCGTGCAGGTCTTCGTGCGCCCCGAAGACGTCGAATTTGCCGCCGCAGGGGTCGCAGGGGTGGTCACCTCGTCCAGCTTCCTCGGGTCGCTCAGGCGCACGGGGGTGCGTTTGGAGGACGGCACGACCCTGGTCACCCAGCACAGCGTGCGCCTGAATCCTGCCCTCGGCGCGCGGGTGCACCTCGCCTTCATCGGTGCGCCGGTAACGGTCGAGACCAGTCCTAGACTGGGTGAGTGAAGGAACCCACGGACAAGCCAGGCCTCGGTGGACTCTTCCGCGGCCGCGTTCGACGCGCTCCCGCCGACCTGCCCCGGCACGTGCCGAGGCACGAGCACAACGGCGTGGACGAGAACATTCCCCCCGGCATCCGGCTCGCAGGGGCGTGGTCGTGGCGCCTGCTGGCCATCGCGGGAGCGGCCGCCGTCCTCATCTTCCTGATCATCCAGCTGCGGCTCATCGTCATCCCGCTGCTGGTCGCCGTGCTGGTCTCGGCCCTCCTGGTTCCGTTCGTGTCCTTCCTGGTCCGCCACCGGTGGCCGAGGGGCCTCTCCGTCGCGCTCGCCCTGCTGGGCACCCTGGCGGTCGTCGGGGGACTCATCGCACTCGCGGCCTCGCAGATCGCCGCCGGGTCCTCTGACCTGACCCAGAGGTTCGAGGCGTCGGTCGAGAAGCTGAAGGCCGCGCTGCTCGCGTCGCCGCTGCAGCTCACCGAGAGCCAGCTCAACGACTACCTCGACCAGGCGAATCAGGCAATCCAGTCCGACAGCCAGGTCTTCATCACCGGCGCGTTGTCCGTGGGGTCCTCGGTCGGGCATCTCGTTGCGGGGTTCCTGTTGGCCCTGTTCAGCCTGCTGTTCATCCTGATCGACGGGAAGGGCATCTGGGACTGGATCGTGCGGATCTTCCCCCGCCGTGCCCGCGCCGCCGTCGACGGGGCCGGCATCGCCGGCTGGTCGACCCTGGGCAACTTCGCCAAGGTGCAGATCCTGGTGGCCTCGATCGACGCGGTCGGAATCGGCGTCGGCGCCGCCCTGCTCGGCGTGCCGTTGGCCGTCCCGATCGGCATCCTCGTCTTCCTCGGCTCGTTCATCCCGATCGTCGGAGCCGTGGCCACCGGAATCGTCGCCGTGATCATCGCCCTCCTTTTCAACGGCCCCGGCTACGCCCTGGCCATGCTCGGCGTCGTTCTGCTCGTCCAGCAGGTCGAAGGGCATGTGCTGCAGCCCCTGATCATGGGAACCGCCGTCAAGGTGCATCCGCTCGCCGTCGTGCTCGCCGTCGGTGCCGGGTCGTTGCTCGCCGGCATCCCGGGCGCACTCTTCGCCGTGCCGGTCGCCGCGGTGCTCAACGTGATGACCAACTACATTCACAGCGGCGTCTGGCGCACCGTTCCGCCGCCCGCGGGCGACCTGCTCGGTTCTCCGCTCTGGCAGACGGTGCCGCGCCGCCCAGGATTCCGCCGAACGGAGAACCCCGAATGACCAGTGTTTCCCTCGTGGGGCCCAGCCTGGCCGACTTCGAAGCGGCGCGAGCGGTGGTCGCGCGCGTCGCCGATGTGACGCCGATGGAGAGCTCGCGCTACCTTGCGACCATCCTGGGCGCACCGGTGTTCCTCAAGTGCGAGAACCTGCAGCGCACCGGATCCTACAAGATCCGCGGCGCGTACAACCGGCTCTCCAAGCTCACCGACGAGGAGAAGGCCCGCGGCGTCGTGGCGGCGTCGGCCGGCAACCACGCCCAGGGCGTCGCGTTCGCGGCCAGGGAACTGGGCATCAAGGCGACGATCTTCATGCCGGTCGGCGTGGCCCTGCCGAAGCTCCAGGCCACCCGCGACTACGGCGCCGACGTCATCCTCCGCGGGCACACCGTGTCCGAGCCGCTGATGGCCGCCGCCGCCTACGCCGCCGAGACCGGCGCGATCCTGATCCCGCCCTTCGACCACGTGGATGTCGTGACCGGGCAGGGCACCCTCGGCCTCGAGATCCTCGACCAGGTCCCCGATCTTGCCACGATCATCGTCCCCATCGGCGGGGGCGGACTCATCTCCGGCGTCGCCAGCGCGCTCAAGCAGCGAGCCGCTCAGGACGGGCGCGTCATCCGCGTCATCGGCGTGCAGGCGGCCAACGCGGCGGCCTACCCGGCCTCCCTCGAGGCCGGCGAGGCCGTCGAGGTCACCATCCTGCCGACGATCGCCGACGGGATCGCCGTCGCGAGGCCGGGCCTGCTCAACTTCGAGATCATCCGCGACGTCGTGGACGAGATCGTCACGGTCAGCGAGGACGACATCGCCCGGGCCCTCCTGGTGCTGATGGAGCGCGCCAAACTGGTGGTCGAACCGGCCGGGGCCGTCGCGGTGGCGGCCCTCCTCGCCGGCAAGGTCACCGCGTCGGGGCCGACCGTCGCCATCCTCTCCGGAGGCAACATCGACCCGCTTCTCATGCAGCGCGTGATCAGCCACGGGCTTGCCGCATCGGGGCGCTACCTCACCCTGCGGATCATGCTGCCCGACCGTCCGGGCCAGCTCGCGCGGATCGCCGAACTGCTCGCCGAGGCGCAGGCCAACGTGATCGAAGTGCTGCACACCCGCCATGGCGTGAGCATGCAGCTGAGTGAGGTGGAACTGGACATCAGCGTCGAGACGCGCGGGCCGGAGCACGGCAAGCACGTCCTCGACCTGCTGCGGTCCGCGGGCTACGACCCCCAGACCGACTGACGGGCTAGTTGCCGGTCCAGGTTTCGACGAGGGAGATCAGCACGGTGATCTCCTTGCCGCTCGGGGTCTCGTAGGTCGTCGACGCGCCGACGCTGAGGCCGATGATCGCCAGGCCCAGCGGGCTCTGTTCGCTGTAGACGTCGAGGTCGCTGTCGCCGGCGATTTCACGGCTGCCGATCAGGAAGCGGCTCTCGTCGCCGGCAATGATCGCGGTGATGACGGTGCCCGGCTCGACGACGCCGTGGCTCTCGGGGGCACTGCCGACCTCGGCCGTGCGCAGCAGCAGGGTGAGGGTGCGGATGCGCGCCTCCATCTTGCCCTGCTCCTCCTTGGCGGCGTGGTAGCCGGCGTTCTCCTTGAGGTCGCCTTCTTCGCGCGCCGATTCGATCTTCTTGGCGATGTCATCGCGGCCGATGGTGCTGAGCGTGTGCAGCTCCGCAGCGAGGCGGTCGTAGGCCTCCTGGGTCAGCCAGGTGACAGTTGTGGGGGTCGTCACGGATGCTCTCCTTCAGTGCACTCGGCCCGCGGAATTGGTCTTCACCGGGGGATATAGGGGTCGCCCCGACGATTACCGTCAGGGCGAATACGTCAGTCTAGGTCAGCCAGCAACGGTAAATCAAACCCGTGTTGCTTAATTCCGTCGTGCGTACAATCTCCGTGACCGAGCGGGTGTAGCGGTCGGAGGGCGGAAGGTCAACGACCTTCCAGCCCACGATGGTGAAGTTTTCGTTCAACGCCTCGACGGCGCAACTGGCCGCGGTTCCCGTCGGCATCGACACCTCGAAGGTCACGCTGACGCTGTGCTCGTCGATGATGCTGTGCGCGGTGTCGCGCGCTTCGATCAGCGGTTTGGTCCCGTCCAGGCCGGCCCAGATGACCCAGGAGCCCAGGACGAGCGCGAAGGCGCCGGCCACGATCCAGAGGATGCGGCGGTCGCGGACGCGCCGGTTCGGCGTGCGCCCGTACCGAGCGTCGAGGCTGGCGTTCACGGCCTCCGGGGACTCCACACTCACGCGACTCCACACTCTTGTTTCAACGATTAGTCTTGTACTCAAGGTTATCCGCCATTCCTGAGGAGTTTTGTGACGCTGCGACTGTTGGCGGTCCACGCCCATCCCGACGACGAGTCGAGCAAGGGCGCGGCGACCTACGCCCATTACCGAAGCCGGGGCGTGCAGGTGCTCATCGTGAGCTGTACCGGGGGCGAGCGGGGCAGCATCCTCAATGAGGCGCTGGTCGGCAATCCGATGGCCGAACGCGACATGGCCGGGCTCCGCCGCCGGGAAATGGCCGAGGCGCAGGCTCACCTCGGCGTGGAGCACCGCTGGCTGGGTTATCAGGATTCCGGCATGAACGATGACGGCTCGGTGCCCGCGCACTCGTTCGCCGACATCCCCGTGCAGATCTCCGCGGAGCCGCTCGTGCACGTGATCCGCGAGTTCCGTCCACAGGTGCTGATCACCTACGACGAGAACGGCGGCTACCCGCACCCGGACCACATCCGAACCCACGAGGTGTCGCTCGAGGCCTACCGGGCCGCCTCCGACGGGGGCCGGTACCCGGAGGCCGGTGCCCCCTGGCAGATCGACAAGCTCTACTACGACCGCATCTTCAACCTGGAGCGCATAGACGCGATGTTCCTGGAGCTGAGCGTGAAGGAGCCGGACTCCCCGCTTCTCGAGCCGCTCGGTGCGGCCAGGGACTGGATGAAGGATTACCCCAAACTGGCCACGACGCACGTGCCGGTCGGCGACTTCCTCGAGGCCAGGGACGCCGCGTTGAAGTCGCACGCGAGCCAGGTTTCGCCCACCAGCAGCTTCTTCTTCTGGCCCAATGACCTCATCCGCGAGGCCTGGCCGTTCGAGGACTTCCAGCTCGTCGAATCGAAAGTGGACACCGTCATGCCCGAATCCGACCTCTTCTCCGGTGTGAAGGACGTGTCGTGAACGTGCTCTTCGCCCCCCTGCTCGTCGATTTCGTGCTCGCGAGCACCCCGGAGCCGGAATTCAACCCCGACACGGTCACCCCTGGCGCCTGGGGCTTCGCGGCGATCTTCCTCGTCGCCGTCGCCACGCTGCTGCTCGGGCTGGACATGGCCCGCCGAGTCCGGCGCACGACCTACCGCGCGCAGGTGCAGGAAAAGCTGGAAGCCGAGGCGGCGGCCAGGGACGCCGGCGACGGCGACCGCGACCGCCCGGAGTAACCGCGAGCGCCTCGGGTCAGGGGTAGAGCGGGTGCGTGGCGATCATCACGATGGCCACCCAATGGCAGAGGAACGCCAGCACGGTGAGCGTGTGGAAGATCTCGTGGAATCCGAACACGCCCGGAACCGGGTTGGGCTTCTTCAGGCCGTAGACCACGGCGCCGATGCTGTAGAAGATGCCGCCGACCAGGATGAGCGTCATCATGACGGGGTCTGCCCGGAAGAAGTCGCCGATGAAGATCAGCGCGCCGTAGCCCAGCAACAGGTACAGCGGAACGTAGAGCCAGCGTGGCGCGGTGATCCAGAAGACGCGGAACGCGATGCCGAGAATCGCGCCGCTCCACACCAGCCAGAGCAGCAGCGTCGCCTTTTCGGGCGGCAGGGAGAGCACCGTGATCGGGGTGTACGAGCCCGCGATCAGCAGGAAGATGTTGGCGTGGTCGATGCGCTTGAGGATGACCTTCGTGCGCGGCTGCCAGTCGAAGCGGTGGTAGAGCGCCGAGTTGCCGAACAGCAGCATGGAGGTGGCGACGAAGACGGCTGAGCTCCACGTGGCCGCCGGACCCTCGGCGAGCACGAGCAGGATGATCCCGGCGACGATGGTGACCGGGAATGTGCCGGCGTGGATCCAGCCCCGCCAGGTCGGACGGAGGTCTTCCGGTCGCGGTTCGTCCTCTTCGAGGAGCGGCAGGTTAGCGATCTCCTGCTCGGCGTCCTTCTCGGCGTCGTCGGGAAGGCCTGCGCCGTCCCGGTGCTGTGCGTCTTTGGAGTGCTCTGCGGCCATGCAGCCAGAATACGGCAGTCGACGGGCCGGGCTTGCCGCTCCCGGAGCGGAGTGGGCTAGCGTGACTGTGTGCAGAATCGGCGAATACCCCTGGGGCGTGACTTCCTCTACAGCGTGTACCAGCGTCGGCTCCGGCGCAGCCTGTCGCCGAGCCAGCTTCCCCGCCACGTGGCCATGATCATCGATGGAAACCGGCGCTGGGCCAAACAGCTGGGCTTCGATTCTGCCGCGCACGGGCACCGGGCCGGCGCCGCCAAGATGCGCGAGTTCCTCGAGTGGTGTGACGACCTGGGCATCTCCGTGGTCACCCTGTACCTCTTGTCGGCCGACAACCTCACCCAGCGGCCCAGCGAGGAACTCGCGGACCTGGTCGAGATCATCGCCGAACTGGCCGAGGAACTCTCCCACTACCGCAACTGGCGCGTGCAGCAGGTTGGCTCCAGGGACAAGCTCCCCGAGCCGCTTGTGGCGGCGCTGGAGGCCGCCGAGGCGCGTACGGTGGGCAACAAGGGGCTGCACATCAACCTGGCCGTCGGCTACGGCGGAAGAACCGAGATCACCGACGCGATGCGGAGCATCGTCGCCACCCACCTCGCGCACGGCGGCAGGCTCGAGGACCTGGCCGAGACGCTCACCCCCGAACTCATCGGGCAGCACCTGTACACCGGCGGGCAGCCGGACCCGGAGCTCGTGATCCGCACCTCGGGGGAGCAGCGGCTCAGCGACTTCATGCTCTGGCAGAGCGCGCACAGCGAGTTCTACTTCGTCGAGGCACTCGGGCCGGACCTGCGCGAGGTGGACTTCCTGCGGGCCCTGCGAGATTTCGCCAAGCGGCAGCGCCGTTTCGGAGGTTAGTGCAACAACGACCGGAAAGGACACGCAGGTGACCTCGCTTCAGCGCTTCATCGACGGATTCCTCGAGGACCCCGGCTACCTGGACTACGGGCGGGTCGGCCCGTTGGCGTCCGTCGTCGTCGCCGAAACCCTCGGTCAGACCGAGGTGCTCTCGCGCGCCCGGTTCGGCAGCCTCGACCACCTGATCGAGCAGGACGAACGGCTGCGCGCCGCCGTGGCCGCAGCGACCGGCTTCCGGGCCGACCAGGTCGTGTCCCAGCCCAACACGAGCACCGGGCTCATGCAGGCACTCTTCGGCCTGACCGGCGACGTGCTGCTCTCGCCGCACGATTTCCCCAGCCTGCCCTTCGCCGCGGTGCGTGCGGCCGAGGCGCTGCACGTGGTCACCCCGCTCTGGCTCGACGGTGAGCATGAGCGCGTGACGCCCGGCCTGGTCAGGGAACAACTCACCGCCACGACCGCCGCGGTGGCCGTGTGCCTGGTCGATGCCCGCACCGGCTATCGCACCGACCTCGAGGGCATCCGGCAGGTGATCGGAGACCGGCTGCTCATCGTCGATGCGATCCAGGGCTTCGGCGTCACGGATGCCCCGTACGAGGTCGCCGATGTCGTCGCGTCCGGCGGTCAGAAGTGGGCCCGCGCGGGCTGGGGCACCGGCTTCCTCGCGCTCAGCGATCGCGCCGTCGAGATGCTCACCCCGGTGTTTTCCGGGTTCAGCGGCACGGACTCGCCGGACCTGCCCTGGGACGAGGTCCTGCCGCCCGGCTGCGGCGCGGGCGCGTTCCAGATCAGCAACCCGGACAGCTCGGCCCAGGCTCGATTCGCCGCAGCGCTCGAGGAGATCACCGCGGTGGGAGTGGCCGGGATCGAGGCCGCCGTCACCGAGAATGTCACGCGACTGATCGACCTCGCCGATGAATTCTCAGTCCCGCTCGCGTCGTCGCGGGACGAACGCGAACGCGCGGGCATCATCGTGCTCGAGCCAATGGCCGAGCAGCTCACGCTGCTCACCGCGGCGCTGTACAACCACGGTGTGACGGCGACGACGAGGGGCGGCCGGGTGCGGCTGAGCGTGCACGCGGCGCTATCGCCGGAGACCATCGAGATGTTGCGGGCCGCGTTCACGTCCTACTCCACCGCGGCCAGCTACTGACCCTCCCGAGGCGGCGCGGTACCCCCCGAATGTGACCGGTGGGTGACGGCAGGCGTGTCGCTCTTCCCTTTGCCGCCCGGGGGACGTAGCGTCATCCACATCAGGTATGGCGCCTGATCGAGACGGCCACATAAGTACGGCTCGAGAACCGCTCGTGGCCAGCTCGCCAATGGAATCCGCGCCCGTCATGGGCGTGGGGGGGAGTGGTTGTGACCGCTAATCAGACCGACCGGCGCAGTGCAGACCAGCCGGCGTCGCCCGTGAACCAGGCCGAACGCACCTACGTGCTGGACACCTCGGTGCTGTTGTCCGATCCGAAGGCGATCTTCGCCTTCGCCGAACACTCCGTTGTGCTCCCGGTCGTGGTGATCACCGAGCTGGAAGCCAAACGCAACGACCCCGAGATCGGGTACTTCGCGCGCCAGGCGCTCCGCAACCTCGACGAACTGCGGATGAAGTACGAGCGTCTCGACTTCCCGATCCCGGTCGGCGACGGCGGGACCCTCCGCGTCGAGTTGAACCACTCGAACATGTCGGTCCTGCCGTCCGGGCTGCAGCTGGGCGACAACGACTCCCGCATCCTCGCGGTCGCGATGAACCTGTCCAACGATGGGATGAACGTCACCGTCGTCTCGAAGGACCTCCCGCTGCGGGTGAAGGCGTCCTCGCTCGGCCTGGCAGCGGAAGAGTACCGGCACGAACTCGCCGTCGATTCCGGCTGGACCGGGATGGACGAGATCACCCTGAACGGGGCCCAGATCAACGAACTCTACGAGCACGAGGTGATGACGACCCGGCTTGTGCAGGACATGCCCG
This sequence comes from Cryobacterium sp. TMT1-2-1, assembly GCF_004403955.1. Lineage (NCBI taxonomy): Bacteria > Bacillati > Actinomycetota > Actinomycetes > Micrococcales > Microbacteriaceae > Cryobacterium > Cryobacterium sp. TMT1-2-1. Next base: position 49,174 of record NZ_SOHC01000044.1, on the reverse strand, counting down.
TCAACACGGGCCTGGTCATCCACTCGGAGCGCGGGTCCGCCCTCGGCCGGGTCACCGGCAGCGGCGAGCTCAAGCTCGTGCGCGGCGACCGCGACGTGTTCGGCCTGCACGGGCGCTCCGCCGAGCAGCGCCTGGCGATCGACCTTCTGCTCGACCCGAGCATCGGCATCCTTTCGCTGGGAGGTCGAGCGGGGACGGGGAAGTCGGCGCTCGCCCTCTGCGCCGGACTCGAGGCGGTGCTCGAGCGGCAGCAGCACCGCAAGATCATGGTGTTCCGGCCGCTCTACGCGGTCGGCGGCCAGGAACTCGGCTACCTGCCCGGCGACGCGAGCGAGAAGATGAACCCCTGGGGACAGGCGGTCTTCGACACGCTCGGAGCCCTCGTCTCGGAGAACGTGCTCGAAGAGGTCGTGGAGCGGGGGATCCTCGAGGTTTTGCCGCTCACGCACATTCGCGGGCGTTCGCTGCACGACGCGTTCGTGATCGTCGACGAGGCCCAGTCCCTGGAGCGGAACGTGCTGCTCACGGTGCTCAGCCGGATCGGGCAGAACTCGCGGGTGATCCTCACCCACGACGTCGCCCAGCGGGACAACCTTCGGGTGGGCCGCTTCGACGGTGTCGCGTCCGTGATCGAGACGCTCAAGGGGCATCCGCTCTTCGCCCACATGACGCTGACCCGCTCGGAGCGCAGCGCCATCGCGGCCCTGGTCACCGAGATGCTCGAGGGCAACGGCCCTTCCTGACCGCCGAAATTGACAGTTCCGGTCGAGTTTGCCCCGCGGAACAGGGCAACTCGACCGGAACTGTCAAACTCGAGGGCTGGGCCGGCTACCTGGCCTGGGGCGGGCGGGTCATGCTCAGCACGTCCAGGGCCACGTCGAGCTGCTCGAGGGTGACCTCGCCGCGCTCCACGAAGCCGAGGGCGATGACGGATTCGCGCACGGTCAGCGCCTCGGACACGGCGTGCTTGGCGACCTTCGCGGCCGCCTCGTAGCCGATCACCCGGTTGAGCGGGGTGACGATGGCGGGGGAGGACTCGGCGAGGGCGCGGGCGCGCTCCAGGTTGGCCTCGAGGCCGTCGACGGTCTTGTCGGCGAGCACGCGGCTCGCGTTCGTGAGCAGCCGGATCGACTCGAGCAGCGCGGTCCCCATCACCGGGATGGCGACGTTGAGCTCGAACGAGCCCGAGGCGCCGGACCAGGCGATCGTCGCGTCGTTACCGATGACCCGCGAGCAGACCATGAGCACGGCCTCCGGGATGACCGGGTTGACCTTGCCGGGCATGATCGAGGACCCCGGCTGCAGGTCGGGGATGTGCAGCTCGCCGATGCCGGCGTTGGGGCCGGAGCCCATCCAGCGGAGGTCGTTGCAGATCTTGGTCAGGCTGACCGCGATCGTGCGCAGGGCGCCGGATGCGTCGACCAGGCCGTCGCGGTTGGCCTGGGCCTCGAAGTGGTCCCTGGCCTCGGTGATCGGGAGTTCGGTCTCGGAGCAAAGCAGCTCGATCACGAGCTGTGGGAAGCCGGCGGGCGTGTTGATGCCGGTACCGACCGCGGTTCCGCCGAGCGGGACCTCGGCGACACGGGGGAGCGCGGAGCGCACGCGCTCGATGCCGAGGCGCATCTGGCGGGCATAGCCGCCGAACTCCTGGCCGAGGGTGACGGGCGTGGCATCCATCAGGTGCGTGCGCCCGGCCTTGACGGCGCCGGCCCACAGCTCGGCCTTGGCCTCGAGGGACACGGCGAGGTGGTCGAGTGCGGGGATGAGGTCGTCGATGAGCGCGCTCGTGACGGCGATGTGCACCGAGGTGGGGAACACGTCGTTTGAGGACTGCGACGCGTTGACGTGGTCGTTCGGGTGCACCGGGCGGCCGAGGGAGCGGGTGGCGAGGGTCGCAATGACCTCGTTCATGTTCATGTTCGAGGACGTCCCGCTGCCGGTCTGGTAGACGTCGATCGGGAACTGGCCGTCGTAGCGGCCGGTGATGACCTCGTCCGCGGCATCGGCGATGGCGGTCGCGATGGCGCCGTCGAGCACGCCGAGCCGTGCGTTGGCAAGCGCCGCGGACTTCTTGATCCGGGCGAGGGCCGCGATCTGCGCCGACTCGAGCACGGAGCCCGAGATCGGGAAGTTCTCGACGGCACGCTGCGTCTGGGCGCCGTAGAGCGCATCCCGGGGCACGCGCACCTCGCCCATCGTGTCGCGTTCGATCCGGTAGCCGGCGTCTGCGGAGTTGTCCACCACTGTGTGTTCCCTTTCGGTTTTTGTGTGCGCGGGCGCGCTAAACAATGCCCACGACGATGTCGGGGTCAGCGCGCCCTTCGAGGAGGCTGTAATTCGCTCCGACGATAGCCAATGTACCTTCTGCGACGGCGGCGCTGATCATCTCGGAGCGTTCGAGCAGTTCGGCGACCGTGTCGCGAAGATGCTCCCGTCCGACCGCCGGCTCGTCGATCGTGTCCGGGTCGATGGGCACGTCCGCGGCCAGCCCGCTCACGCGGCGGACGGCCGGCACGATCTTTTGGATGATCGAATTGATGTGGGGAGGCAGGGGGATGGCGTCTTCTGCCTGGGACTCAATGGCCGCGCGCACGGCCCCGCAACGGTCGTGCCCCAGCACGAGGATGAGGTGCACGTGCAGGATTTCCACGGCGTATTCGAGCGAGCCCAGCACGGAATCCGAGATGACCTGCCCCGCGTTGCGCACGACGAACAGGTCGCCGAGGCCCTTGTCGAAGATGATCTCGGCGGCCAGGCGCGAGTCGCTGCACCCGAACAGTGCCGCGACCGGGGCCTGGGTGAAGGCGATCTCGGCGCGCCGGTCGACGTCCTGGCGCGGGTGGCTCGGCTCGCCGTTGACGAAGCGTTCGTTGCCCCGGCGGAGCTCGTTCCAGACCTTCGAGGGAGTCGATGCCGGGCTCATCCCTGGTCTCCGTTCGTGTTCCGCGCGATGGTGTCGGTCAGCGCGCCGGCGAGCACCGTGAATTCGGCCTCGGGGGCCGTGCCGACGAGCAGGAAGGTGCTCGTCCCGGCCGTCGTCACGAGGGCATAGTCGAAGTTTCCGCGCTCGTCCTCTGGCGCGGTGTTGCGATAGACATCCCACTGGATGCCGTCGAGGGTGACGGTTTCGGCGGCGGGGGAGCCCTGCAACTGCTCGCTCACCCAGCTGGGGTTGGCGTCGATGCCCTGGTTGAGGCCGATGTAGGCGTCGGCAGGGGTGAGCAGGCCGATGTACCAGGAGGCGACCTTGTCGCTGCCGCCGGAACGCCAGGTCGCGGCGTTTGCACGCCAGCCGTCCGGCAGGCGGGGGCTGGCCAGCGGTTCCTCGACGCCGGGCTGCACCTGGCTGACAACGGCGCGGTAGTCGACGGTTCGGTCGATGGGCGTGTCGCTGCGCGGGACGATCATCACCAGGACCACCACGGCTGCGACGGTGACCAGGAGGGACAGGATCAGGTTGTTGACGGTCTTGCGGGCCCGGTATGTTCGGGTGTTCTCGGCCTTGCGGGCGGCCGTCTCCTCCGGGGTTTCCGGTCGTCCGAGCTCGGCGACGATCCGGGGCTCGCGCCTGGCGGCGCTCATGCGTCGGATTCGGCGGCCTGGCCGGCGCGGGCGGCGTCCAGCCGCGCCTTCGCGCCGATCAGCCACTCTTCGCAGCGGCGCGCGAGCGCCTCGCCGCGTTCCCACAGGGCGAGCGACTGCTCCAGGGTGGACGATCCCTGCTCGAGTTCGTTGACCACCCGAATGAGTTCGTCGCGGGCCTGCTCGTAGCTGAGAGCGCTGATATCGTCTGCGGGCTGGGTCATGGCATCCATTCTATTTCGACACGGCCCTCAGGGATCCGCGGGCGAGCGTGATGCGCAGCTCCGTGCCGCCGGGCGCCTGGTCCGGGGCGCGCACGACGTGCCCGTCCGGCAGCTGCACGATGGCGTAGCCGCGGTCGAGGGTGCCCTGCGGGGAGAGGGCGCGCAGTTGGGAGCGCAGGTCGACGACGGCGGCGCCGGCTCGTTCGACCACCCGGCCGACGAGCTCGGAACCGCGCGCGACATACCGGGTCAGGTCTTCGGACCGGGAGTCGACGATCCAGGTTGCCGAGCTCAGCGCAGGGCGGGAGCGGAGCTGCCCGATCCGGTCAACCTCCGAAGAGAGGATGCCGGTGAGCCGGGTGCTGAGGCGGGCGCGGGCCTGCTGCACCCGGTTGAGCTCGTCCGCGACATCCGGGACCACCCGCTTGGCCGCATCGGTCGGTGTGGAGGCGCGGAGGTCGGCGACCTCGTCGAGCAGGGGACGGTCGGCTTCATGGCCGATCGCACTGACGAGAGGGGTCCGGCAGGCGGCGGCCGCGCGGACGAGCCCTTCGTCGCTGAAGCCGAGGAGGTTCTGGAAATCGCCGCCGCCTCGGGCGACGATGATCACGTCGACCTCGGGGTCGGCGTCCAGCCGCTTGATCGCCGCCGTCACCTCGGACACCATGCGGTCCCCCTGGACGGCCGCGTGCACGACCCGGAACGTGACGGCGGGCCAGCGCAGCTGGGCGTTGCGAAGCACGTCCTTCTCGGCATCGGAATCCTTGCCGGTGACGAGGCCGATGCAGTGGGGGAGGAACGGCAGGCGGATCTTGCGCGAGGCGTCGAAGAGTCCCTCGCCGGCGAGTTGCTTGCGCAGCCGCTCCAGCCGCTCGAGCATGTCGCCGAGGCCGACGTGGCGAAGTTCGAACACCTGCATGGTGAGCGTGCCGCCCTTGACCCAGTAGTTGGGTTTGACCAGCGCGATGACCCGGTCGCCCTGCTTGAAGTCGTTGGTGAGTTTCGCGCGGACGGACGACCAGACCGTGAAGCTGACCGTGGCGTCCTCGGTGAGATCCTTGAGCTTGCCGTAGACGTTGCCGCCGCTCTGGCCCCACTGGGTGATCTCGCCCTCGATCCAGACGGTCCCGAGGCGGTCGATGTAGTCGCGGATCTTGCCGGAGAGCATCGCGACCGGCCAGGGGGTCTCGACGGTGGTGGGGCCCTGGGTCATTGCTGGTCTCCTCCCACGGAACCCGTCCAGGGGTGCGCGCCTAGAATGGGTCCGTGACCATCAGTACTAATTCGCCCGTGATCGGCCTTGGCATGCCTCGGATACTGAGTGCGCCGGGCAGGCTCAAGGATACCCCGGTGGCGGGGGGCAAACGGGTGCTGCTGGCCGCCCCGCGCGGATACTGCGCCGGGGTCGACCGTGCCGTCATCGCCGTGGAGAAGGCCCTGGAGCACTACGGCGCCCCGGTTTACGTGCGCAAGCAGATCGTGCACAACACCCATGTCGTGGCCGAACTGGAGCACAAGGGCGCCGTCTTCGTCGACGAGGTCGACGAGGTGCCGACCGGGTCACACATCGTTTTCAGCGCGCATGGAGTCTCGCCGGCCGTGGTCAATGCCGCCGCGGAACGCGGACTCCAGGCCATCGATGCGACCTGCCCGCTCGTCACCAAGGTGCACCGCGAGGCGGTGCGCTTCGCCCGCGACGACTTCGAAATCCTCCTGATCGGCCATGAAGGCCACGAAGAGGTCGAAGGCACCGCCGGGGAGGCGCCGGAGAACACCACCCTGGTCGGCAGCCCCGACGACGCCGACATCGTCGAGGTGCGGAATCCGGCCAGGGTCGTTTGGTTGTCCCAGACGACCCTGAGCGTGGACGAAACCATGGAAACCGTGCGCCGCCTGCGCAAGCGGTTCCCGCTGCTGCAGGATCCACCGAGCGACGACATTTGCTACGCCACCCAGAACCGCCAGGTCGCCATCAAGAAGGTTGCCGCCGATTCCGACCTCGTCATCGTCGTCGGCTCAGCGAACTCGTCCAACTCCGTGCGCCTGGTCGAGGTGGCCCTCGAGTACGGCGCCACGGCCGCCTACCGGATCGACTACGCCAGCGAAGTGAAGCAGGAGTGGCTCGACGGGGTGAACACCGTGGGCGTCACGAGCGGGGCATCCGTTCCGGAGGAACTCGTCGACGAGCTGCTCTCCGCCCTCGCGGATGCCGGCTACGCCGACGTCATTCCGGTCAAGACGGCCGAGGAAGACCTGATCTTCTCCCTGCCCAAGGAACTGCGCGGCAACCTCAAGGGCAGCCGGGCCGCACAACCGGAGTAGCGCGCCGGCTACGGCTGGCCGTACAGCTCGAGCAGGGTTGGATCGGCAGTCACGACGACCCCGATGAACACGAAGATCACCACGACCGAGACGGCGCCGCCGATCAGCGGAACGTAGAAGGCGCGGCGGCCGCGAGTCAGCAGCAGGATCGACAGCACGGTCGTCACGATCCAGATTCCGGCTTCGACGATGCGACCGGCCGTGATCAGGCCGGCGACCGAGGCGGCCGGGGTGTAGGTGCCGAGGTCTTCCTGCGTGTACAGCACCTGCATGGCCTGGGGCAGCGAGCCCAGGACCGAGACCATCAAGAACGTCGCCAGGAGCCCGAAGATGAGCAGGGCGAGCGTGACCGGTCGGTCCCAAGCGGGCGTGCGGGACGCCCCGGGCGCCGTGGCGGCCGCCGGGACCGATGCGGCGTCGGGCGCGACGGGAATGGCCGGGGCGGCGGAGTCATCCTTCGGCGGCGTCCAGCTCCAGCCTTCCGGCGCGAGCTCGCCGAATTGCGGCCGGGGGCGGGTGTCCTCCGGGCGGTTCGGCTCGGAAGAATTCGGGTCGGGAATCGTCATGCGCCGGAGCTAGCTGTTCGAGTGGCCGGCCGAGCCCAGCTGACGGGTCGAGTCGACGACGCGGGCGGCCATGGCCGCCTCGGCCACCTTGCCCCAGGCGCGGGGGTCGTAGACCTTCTTGTTGCCCACTTCGCCGTCGACCTTGAGCACGCTGTCGTAGTTCTTGAGCATGTAGTCGGCGATCGCCCGGGTGAAGGCGTACTGGGTGTCCGTGTCGATGTTCATTTTGATGACGCCGTTGGCGACCGCCTCGGCGATTTCCGCGTCGGTCGAGCCGGAGCCGCCGTGGAAGACGAGGTCGAGCGGCTTGGGGCCGGTTCCGTACTTCTCGGCCAGGCCCTCCTGAATGCCCTTGAGCAGTTCCGGGCGCAGCTTGACGTTGCCGGGCTTGTACACGCCGTGCACATTGCCGAAGGTGAGCGCCGACATGTAGCGACCCTGCTCGCCCAGGCCGAGGGCTTCGACCAGCGCGATGGCGTCATCGAGGCTGGTGTAGAGCTTCTCGTTGATGTCGTGGCTGACGCCATCCTCTTCGCCGCCGACGACGCCGACCTCAACTTCGAGGATCGCGTTAATCGCGCGGGTGCGCGCCAGCATGTTCTTGGCGATCTCGAGGTTCTCGCCGAGCGGCACGGAGGATCCGTCCCACATGTGGGACTGGAAGATCGGGTTGCGGCCGGCCTTGACCTCGTCCTCGGAGGCCGCGATCAGCGGCATGACGAAGTCGTCGAGGGCGCCCTTCGGGCAGTGGTCGGTGTGCAGCGCGACGGTGATCGGGTAGTTGTCGGCGACCGAGTGCACGAAGCGGGCGAAGGCGAGGGCGCCGGATGCGCGGTTCTTCACGGTGTGGCCGGCGAAGTAGTCCGCGCCGCCCGTGGTGACCTGGATGATGCCGTCGGAGCCGGCCTCGGTGAGGCCCTGCAGCACCGCGTTGATGGTCTGAGACGAAGAGACGTTGAATGCGGGGTAGGCGAATCCCTTGTCCTTGGCCTTGTTCAGCATCTCGGCGTACTGGTCTGGGGTGGCGATAGGCATGGCGTCTCCTGAGGAAGTATCCGGCTGGGTGGCTCAATACTACCGAGACTGCCCATAGGCCGGGGCGCATATGTCGACCCGCCGCCGCACCCCCAGCGGCGCGACGCTAAGCTGGCCGAGGTGGCTCTGGCCTACCTGCGCCGGCCCGCTGACGGGCTTCGCCACTGCAACACGCTTCGTCCGGGAAGGACCATTTGTGAACAGCACTGACCCCATCGTCACTGACCCCATCGTGTACGCGCACCCCGATCGCAACCTGGCCATGGAGCTGGTGCGCGCGACCGAGGCAGCCGCGATTCGCGCCGTGCCGTTCATCGGCCGCGGCGACAAGTATGCCGCCGACAAGGCCGCCGTCGACGCCATGCGCGCGTTCCTCGGCACCGTTAACTTCGACGGCCTCATTGTGATCGGCGAGGGCGAGAAGGACGAGGCGCCGATGCTCTTCAACGGGGAACGTGTCGGCACCGGCCGTGGCCCCGCCTGCGACATCGCCGTCGACCCGATCGACGGCACGAGCCTCACGGCCGCGGGCCGCCAGAACGCCATCTCCGTGATCGCCGTCTCCGACCGCGGCACGATGCTGGACGCGTCATCCGTGTTCTACATGGACAAGATCGTCACCGGCGCCGTCGGCCGCGGCGTCGTGAGCCTCGACCAGTCGATCGGCGACAACATCCGCGAGCTGTCGAAGGCCATCGGCAAGCCTGTCGGCGACATGACCATTGCCGTCCTCGACCGTCCCCGCCACGCGGGACTCATCGACGCCATTCGAAGCGCGGGGGCGGGCACCCGGCTCATGCTCGACGGCGATGTGGCCGGCGGCATCAACGCCGCCCGTTACGAGACTCGCATCGACATGTGCGTCGGCATCGGCGGCAGCCCCGAGGGCATCACCACGGCCTGCGCGCTCAAGGCGCTGGGCGGTTACATGCAGGGCCGCCTCGCGCCCAAGGACGACGCCGAGCGGGCCAGGGGCGTCGCGGCCGGCCTGGACATCGACAAACTGCTCGAAATCGACGACATGGTCAGCGGCGACAACACGTTCTTCGTGGCCACCGGTGTCACCGACGGCGGACTCGTCGACGGCGTGCGCCGCAAGGGCCCGATGATCCGCACCGAAAGCATTGTGCTCCGGTCGCGTTCGGGCACTGCCCGCCGCGTCGTCGCCGAGCACCTCGCCGAGAAGTGGCTCTAAGGCCCTGACTTCCCTCGCCGAACTGTGAGTTTGGCACCTTCGGCGCGCTCGTGAAGGTGCCGAACTCACAGTTCGGCGCGCTCGCGCAGCACATGTGCTGGGCGGTTCTTCCTGTCCCCTTCAGGCCCGTCCCGGTTGAGTTGCGGAGAAAGTACCTTCGTCGCAAAGTTGAAGGTACTTTGTCCGCAGTTCAACTTCGCGGGCCGCGTGGAGGATTGCTCGCGAGCGGTCAGTCGGCGGCGCGGATGACGGCGGCTTCGAGCTCGGCCGTCTCGAGCTCGGCCACGAATTCGAACGCGGCCAGTTCGCGCGGCGTCTCCTCGATGCCCACCAGCGGCGCGAGGACCTTCGACTCGTCCAGGGCGTTGAGCTTGCGCGCCGTGGGGAGCACCTGGCGTTCCATCGAGCCGACGAAGCCGTTGTAGTCCTTCACGGTGCGTTCGATCGAGCGGCCCAGCTTCTCGATGTGCGTCGCCGTCGTGGCCAGGCGCGAGTAAAGCTCCCGGCTGAGGTCGAAGAGAACCTTGGCATCCTGGGTGAGCACGTCCTGCTGCCAGCTGAACGCGACCGTCTTGAGCACCGACCAGAGCGTCACCGGCGAGGCGAGAGCGACGCGCTTGCCGAAGGCGAACTCCATGATCGTCGGGTCGGCTTCCATAGCCGATGAGACGAGCGATTCGCTCGGGATGAACGCGATCACGATCTCCGGCGACGCCTCGAGTCCCTGCCAATAGGCTTTGCTGCCGAGGGCCGTGATGTGGTCGCGGACCGCCTTCACGTGCGCCTTCATGTAGGTCTCCCGACGGGCGCCTTCCGCGCCGGTAGCGGTGGCGGGGATCTGACTCGCCTCGAGGAAGGCGGTGAACGGCACCTTCGCGTCGACGGCGATGTTCTTGCCCCCGGGCAGGTGCACGACCATGTCGGGGCGCCCCGCGCCGGCATCCGAGGTGATGCTGGACTGCATGTCGAAGTCGACCCGCTCGATCAGGCCGGCGGCCTCGACCACGCTGCGCAGCTGTGTCTCGCCCCAGACCCCGCGGGTGCTGTTGGAGCGCAGGGCGGAGGCCAGCGATTCCGCGGTGCTGCGCAGGCGCTCCTCGGACTCGGTGGCCGAACGAAGCTGCTGGCTGAGTTCGCCGTGCTGCAGGCTGCGCTGTGCCTCGAGCTCGGACACCTTCTTCTGCATGTCCTGCAAGCTCTCCCGCACCGGGGCCAGGGCCTGGAGCACCTTGCTTTCCTGGCGTTCCCGCTCCGACCGGGCCTCCTGGTCGGTGCGCTGGCGGTCGATGAGCTCGCGGTACTGCTGCTGGGCGTCGAGGATCTGGCCACGCATGCCCTCGGCGGTGGCCTGCATCGCCGCGAGTTCCTCGCGCAGGAGGGACTGCACGGCCGCGTCGGCCGCCCGGGTCTCGGCCAGCGCCACCTGGTGCCGCGCCTCGACCACGGCCGGGTCTTCGGCCGCGGTCGAGGCCGAGCGGCGGCGCTGCAGCACGACGACCGCCAGGAGTGCGCCGAGGAGCACGCCGATGACGATTCCGAGGATGAGGCTGAGCAGTGGGTCCATGTCTCAAGTGTGCCAGTGGCCACCGACAGAGCCCGTGAAGCGCGGGAGGTGCGCTGTTAGTTCAGCGCCATCGGACCGTGCGTGGCGGCGTGTTCGCGGGTGGCGACGGGGCCGATCACACCGATCTTGACGCCGGTGATGTGCGCGAGCTGCTCGAGCGTGTCGGCCTCGTGTCGCTGCGCAGCGTGGATCATGATCGCGGCGCACGCCTCGGCATCGGCCAGCGCGTCGTGGTGGGCGAAGTCCTCGAACCCGGCGGCCATCGCGGCGACCGGGAGCCGGTAGGAGTCGAGGTGGTAGGTGCGCCGGGCCACCTGCAGGCTGCAGACGTACGCGAAGTCGGGGATCGCCAGGCCGGCGACGGTCGACGAGGTCGAGATGACGCCCAGGTCGAAGCCGGCGTTGTGTGCCACGAGGTGGTCGCCGTCGGCGAAGGCAACCAGGTCGGGGAGCTGGGCCGCCCAGCCGGCGGCACCGGCGACATCCGACGGGCGGATGCCGTGGATCTTGATATTCCACTCCTGGAATGCGTCGTGGCCGACCGGGGGCCGGATGAACCAGCCCACACGCTCGACGACCTTGCCGTCCCTGACCTTCACCATGCCGACCGAGCAGGCCGAAGCGGCGGAGGAGTTGGCGGTCTCGAAGTCGATGGCGGTGAAGTTGAGGGGCACGTCCTCATCGTCTCACGCGCCGCTGACAGGGCCCGTCAAGGAAGGGCCGGGCGCGAGCCGGTACGATTGAGTCTCGTGGCTCTAACTATTGCAATCGTCGGACTGCCCAATGTCGGCAAGTCCACCCTCTTCAACGCCCTGACCAAGAACAACGTGCTCGCGGCGAACTACCCGTTCGCGACGATCGAGCCGAACGTCGGGGTCGTCAACCTGCCCGACGCGCGCCTGGCGAAGCTCGCGACGATCTTCGGCAGCGAGCGCCTCCTGCCTGCCCCGGTGTCGTTCGTCGACATCGCCGGAATCGTGCGCGGCGCCAGCGAGGGCGAGGGCCTGGGCAACAAGTTCCTCGCGAACATCCGTGAAGCCGACGCCATCGCGCAGGTCATCCGAGGCTTCGCCGACCCCGACGTCGTGCATGTCGACGGCGCGGTCGACCCGGCCGGCGACATGGAGACCATCAACACCGAGCTGATCCTGGCCGACCTGCAGACCCTCGAGAAGGCCGTCACCCGCTTCGAGAAGGACACCAAGGGCCGCAAGCTCGACCCGGCCGTGCTGCAGACGGCCCTGGCCGCCCAGGCCTTCCTCGACGCCGGCAAGCCGCTGTCCGCCTCGACGATCGACCTCGAGCCGATCCGCGAACTCGGCCTGCTCACGGCCAAGCCGTTCATCTACGTCTTCAACGTCGACGAGGAGGTGCTGCAGGATGCCGAGAAGCTCGCCACCCTCGCCGCCCTCGTCGCCCCGGCCAAGGCCGTGTTCCTCGACGCCAAGCTCGAGTCGGAACTTCTGGAACTGGACGAAGAGGATGCCGCCGAGATGCTGGCCTCCACCGGCCAGGAGGAGAGCGGCCTCAACCAGCTCGCCCGCATCGGCTTCGACACGCTCGGCCTGCAGACCTACCTGACCGCCGGGCCCAAGGAAACGCGCGCCTGGACGATCCACAAGGGGTGGACCGCGCCGCAGGCCGCCGGGGTCATCCACACCGACTTCCAGAAGGGCTTCATCAAGGCCGAGGTCTTCTCGTTCGACGACCTCGTCGCTGCCGGCTCGGTGGCCGAGGCCCGCGCCAAGGGCAAGGCCCGCATCGAAGGCAAGGACTACGTCATGCAGGATGGCGACGTGGTGGAGTTCCGCTTCAACGTCTAGGCTCGGGCAGGTCGGAAGGGGCCCGAGCGCACCGCTCGCAGCAGAAGCTCTCAGTATTCGCTTCGCCTAAGCGAACTTGCTCAGGTGCGTGATCCCGAAGAACTGTCGTCCAATCTGACCTCACTCCAGACACAACACCACACCATCATCATTCGGAGGAAACCACCGTGCCTGTCATCGCCATCATCGGAGCTGGACCGGGACTCGGAGCAGCAGTTGCGCGAAGGTTCGGGCGCGAGGGCTTCTCAATCGCCCTGATCTCGAGGAACCAGTCGAAGCTGGACTCCATGGCTGCGGAGCTCACTGCTGCCGGCTTCACCGTGGGTGGTTACGCTGCGGATGTACGGGTACCGGCGACGCTTGAAGATGCACTGGCGCGTGCCGCGGCAGAGCTGGGACCCATCTCCACGTTGCAGTACAGTCCGCTCCCGTCGCGTGATTATCTGAAGCCGGTGCTTGAAATGACTCCGGAGCTGGCTTTGGAGGCATTGCAGTTCTCGGCTCTCGGGCTCATTCACGCGGTGCGTACGGTGCTCCCGGCAATGCGGCAGGCAGGAAGCGGCAGCATCATCTTGATCAACGGCGGAACCTCGGTGAAGGCCCGCGCTGACTTCGCAGGCACATCGGTCGCCTTCCCGGCTGAGAGCGCCTACGGTGAGATGCTCCACGACGCACTCGAGGGTGAGGGAGTCCGTGTCAGCCAACTCGTGATCCCGGGAGGCATTCCTCGGCTCCAGCTTGTCAACGGCATCGACGGCGTCGCCGATCGCATTTGGGACCTCCACGCCGTTGCCGGTCCATTTCGAACGATGCTCATCCCGCTTGAGGACGGCAGGGAGTAGGGGAGTCACTGCGCTGCTGGCAGCTACGATGCGGAGATAGCCAGGATGGCGCGAAACGTGGCTCTAAAGGTTGCTCGGCGATGCCACTCGGTGGAGTTCCGCTTCAACGTCTGACTCGCTCGCCGCTCGCGTCGCTGCCCGCGGTGCGTTCCGCCGAGATTGACGGTTCCGGTCGAGTTCCCCTGGTGTGCCTGTCAATGTCGACCGGAACAGGCGAACTCGGCCGACAACGCCGTCTTCACCGCGGACTCAGGCCAGGGCCTCGATCTCGACCTTGTAGGTGGCAAGGGCGCGCTCAATGTCCTTGTCCCCGTGGAAGAAGACCGCGTCGAGCATCTTCATCAGCGTGGAGGCGTCCCAGCTGGCTGTGAGCGTCGTTCCGCTGTCGTCGGCCTCGACGGAGAAGGTGAAGATTGGGCCCAGGGAGGAATGGTCGACGATGCGCTCGTTGACCACATACTCCTCCCTTGTGAAGACACCGGTCAGGTGCATGCCGAGTTCGCGGTACTTGACCTCGTAGGTGGACACAGTCCCTTCGGGCGACCGGTTCACGGCACCCAGGGTGATGTTGGATTTCTCCGGCATCGCGGCGACGAAGTGCGCGGGGTCATCGATGTAGTGGAAGACCTTCTCCACGGGCGCGTCGATGTGGATGCTGTGTGTGCTTATCAGAGGGCATGATGCTCCGCTTCCTTGCTACGACGGTGATCCAAACGGATCGTGCGGTACGCGCTTATGAGGGGAGTGTGCCCTCGGCCGCATGGTTTGACAAGCAAGAGGGACTGGGCGGCCAACCGCTCGAACCGACCGCACGGGGGCTTGCCTTATACCCCCCCGGGTATTACTCTGGAGTAGAGACGAACGGAAGGACCCCTCTGGGACCTCCGCCGCACTGTCTACGAAGGAGACCCCCACATGCTTATTGAGCGCATTTATGACGAGGACCTTGCCCAGGCCAGCTTCCTGATCGGCTGCCAGCGCAAGGGCGAGGCGGTCGTGGTCGACCCCCGCCGCGACATTGCCGTCTATCAGGCCGTCGCCGCAGCGAACGGAATGAAGATCGTCGCCGTCACCGAGACCCACATCCACGCCGACTACCTCTCCGGCACCCGCGAACTGGCCGCAGCCACCGGCGCGACCATCTACGTGTCCGGCGAGGGCGGAGAGGACTGGCAGTACCGATTCGAGGGCGAGCGGCTGTACGACGGTGACGCGATCACCATCGGCAACATCACCGTCCAGGCCGTGCACACCCCGGGCCACACCCCCGAGCACCTCTCCTACCTCGTCACCGATGGCGCGTTCAGCGACAAGCCCGGCTACCTGCTCTCCGGCGACTTCGTCTTCTCCGGCGACCTGGGACGTCCGGACCTGCTGGATGAGGCAGCCGGCGGCGTCGACACCCGGTTCGCCGGGGCGAAGCAGATGTTCGCCAGCCTCCGGGACAAGTTCCTGACCCTGCCCGACTACGTGCAGGTGCACCCTGGCCACGGCGCCGGCAGCGCCTGCGGCAAGGCCCTCGGCGCGGTCCCGTCCTCGACGGTCGGCTACGAGCGGCTCTACGCCTGGTGGGGCCCCTACCTCGTCGCGGGCGACGAAGAAGGCTTCATCAACGAACTCCTCGACGGCCAGCCCGACGCACCGGCCTACTTCGGGCGGATGAAGCGCGAGAACCGTCAGGGTCCGGCCATCATGGGCGAGCGTGCTCCGCTGGAAGAACTGTCCGCCGAAACCGTCGCCAAGGACCTCGCCGAGAACACGGTGACGTTCGTTGACACCCGCCACAACACCGAGGTGCATGAAGGCACCGTGCAGGGCTCGCTGAACATCCCGGCCGGCAAGAGCGTGGCGACCTACGCCGCGTGGGCCGTGGACCCGGAGCGGGATTCCCGCCCGCTCGTGCTCCTGGCCGCCGACCAGGACCAGGCCCAGGAATACTGGGACCACCTCGTGCGCGTCGGCATCGACAAGGTGAGCGGCTATGTCACCGGGTTCGAAGGCCTGCCGCTGAGCACCCCGCGGCTGGTCCAGCCCGAGGAGCTGGACGGCTTCGAGTCGGCACTGCTGCTCGACGTCCGCGCCAAGAGCGAGCACGACGCCGGTCACATCCCGGGCTCACCGCAGTTGCACGGCGGTCGCGTGCTCTGGAACCTGGACCAGCTCCCGGCCGAGGGCACCATCGTGACCTACTGCCAGAGTGGCGTCCGCAGTTCGGTCGTGGCCAGCGCGCTGCGCCACGAGGGCTATGACGTGGTCGAGCTCGACGGAAGCTACATCGGCTGGGTCGCCCAGCAGGAGTCCCTGGAGTCGACCTCCGCCCGCTGACCCGGGCAGTTACCGCGACGCTGCGGGTGGCCTGCCGGCCGCCCGCAGCGTCGCTTGCGTTCGGCCGGCGTTCGACCACGAGCCGGCCAGCCCGATCACCGCCAGAGCCGAGGTGGGCATCGGCACCGAGTCGCCCGTGAGAATCGAGACAAGGTCTTCGATCCCGGGGTTGTGGCCCACCAACACGACGGTGTCGACCTCGTCCGGCAGGGCGCGCACCACGCCGAGCAACTGACTCGTGGACGCGGCGTACAGTCGCTCGTCGATCCGGCTCGGCGGCCGGCTCGCCAGCTCTGCCGAGGCGAGTTCCCAGGTGCTGCGAGCCCGCCTCGCGGGTGACACGACGGCGAGATCGATGCGGTCGATGCTCACGGCCAGCCATCGGCCGGCCTCCGGTGCCTGCCGCAGGCCGCGATCGGCCAGCGGCCGGTCGACGTCGGCCTCCTCGCCCGACCAGTCCGACTTGGCATGCCGCAGCAGGATGAGGGTGCGCTCAGGCATCCGACGCCCCCGGCGCCAGGGGGGCGCCGACCACACACGTACGCACTCGGAACGGCTTCATACGCCGAGCGTATCCGGGCCGCCTCGCACCTGTCGCCATTTCGGCTGCACTGGGGTGCGCGGATGCACGCGCCCGGTGCCAGACTGGGCGGATGACGCTGCACCTCACCGGCGACTCCGCCGCCGACACCCTCCTCAGCGAGGATCCGTTCGCCCTCCTGCTCGGCATGCTTCTCGACCAGCAGATCGCGATGGAGACCGCCTTCGCCGGGCCGGCCAAGATCCGAGACCGGATCGGCACCCTCGACCCCGCGGCGCTCGCCGGGTTCGACGCGGATGCCTTCGTCGAGGTCTTCCGGCAGACGCCGGCGGTGCATCGGTTCCCCGGTTCGATGGCCGCGCGGGTACAGACCGTGGCCGGCGTCGTCGCCACGGACTGGGATGGAGACGCGTCGGCCATCTGGACCTCCGGCTCCCCGGACGGCGCCGAGATTCTCCGCCGGCTGAAGGGGCTCCCGGGCTTCGGCGAACAGAAGGCGAAGATCTTCCTGGCCCTGCTCGGCAAGAGGCTCGGGATCACGGCAGCGGGCTGGCGTGAAGCGTCCGCCCCGTACGGCGAAGAGGGGTCGTTCCGCTCGGTCGCCGACATCGTCGACGCCGACACCCTGACACGCGTGCGGGAGACAAAGCGGGCGGCGAAGGCCGCCGCGAAAAAGCCCGGCGCATGAGCGCGCGCAGCTGGAGTGAGCTGACCGAGCGGCAGCAAACGGCGATTCTGGTGGGGGCTTCGGTGCAGCTCTCCCTGGCCGCGACCGCATGGGCCGACCTCGCGAAGCGCCCGCCGGCGCTCGTCCACGGACGCAAGGGCGTCTGGGCGGCGATCATCGGAGTGAATTTCCTCGGCCCGATCTCCTACTTCATCCTGGGTAGACGCCCGCGCCGGTAGCCGCACCCCGGGCCGTTAACCGCCGGACCGGCCGGACGCGCAGGCATCCGCATGGACGCCGCACGCATGGCGGTGACCGCCATGCACGCATGGCGGTCACCGCCACAGCCGCCAGACGGCGACACCCTCCGGAAACTGCTGACGAAGGGCGCCCCGCCGATCATCGTCTTCCGCACGGACGACCTCGATGCGACCTTCGAGACGATCCGGACATCCGGCGCCGAGGTGGTGCAGGAGCCCATCGACCAGCCCTGGGGCCCGCGCGACTGCGCATTCCGTGACCCGTCGGGCAACACGGTGCGGATCTCCCAGGCGCCGAAGCCGTAACCCGGGGCTGACACTCGGCGACCGCATCCGGCCCGCGCGGGCCGCGGGGGAAGGGTCTACTCTCGGTACCGCCCGACCTGTGACGGAGGCCAAAATGACCAGCACCGCTTCTCCCCGCACGACGAGCAGCGCCTCCAGACGGGTCGGCTACGCGGTCTCCGTCGCCATCAATGGGGTGCTGCTGTACCTCGTCAACGTGTGGCCGGGCTGGCAGATCATTCCGTTCCTCACCGAGGACTTCCGCGATGTGCTGGGCCTGGTGAACGCGTCGCTGATCGCCGGGATGGTCGTCAACCTTTTCAACCTGCTCCTCGACTGGCGATGGGTGCGGGCGCTTGGTGACCTCGTCACGCTTGCAATCGGGCTGGCCGGGCTCGTGCTGTTCTGGCAGGTGTTTCCGTTCGACTTCCCGGACGGCTTCGACTGGTCCCTGCTCGTGCGGATCGTGATCGTCCTGGCCATGGTCGGCACGGTCATCGGCATCATCGTGCAGGTCGTGACGCTGATCCGCAGCCTGGCTGGTTCCGGCGACGCCGACAAGTAGGCTGGCGGCAACCAGGGGGGTTGGCCATGAACGGCACCATCAGCAGACCGGGGGCGTTCGGTGGCGCGTGAGCCGATCGAGGATGCGTATTCCCGGGCTCGGCGCGATCCGGGATTCCTCGAGGCGGTGCGCCGTGACTATCGCGGACGCCACGACGCGCTCCATGCCCTGTGGTGGCTGGAACATCCGACTGAGCCCGCACCCGACGGCACGCCGTCCCCGCTGCAGGAGCTGCGCGAGCTGCAGCGCAGGGTCTTCTCCGCGGACGGCGGTTCCCTGGGCGACCCGGACGCCACCCGCTCGATCAGTGAGCTCCAGGCGGAGGCATCCGCGGAGCGCGGAGCGATAGAGGATGCCGTGGCCGCCGCGTCGGAGGGACGCGCGCCCGGGCTTGAGTCGCTGTTCCCCGCGGAAGGTCCCTTGGGCGGGGCTGTCGACAGCCCCGGTGCGGCGGGTACGGCGACCGCGGGTGCCTCGAAACGGACGCGGAAGGTCGTCGTGCTCGTCGGCATCGTGGCGGCGGCCGCCGGCGTGGTCGCCGGGACCCAGTTCGCGGGCGCACGCGTGGAGGCGGCGCCGCCGGCCTCGCTCACGCCTGCCGTCACGGCGAAAGTGACCTGCGACCAGATGACCGACGTCGTGACCATCCTCATGAACGCGGCGATTTCGCGCGCCGAGACCCGAACGACCGAGCAGGAGTGGCAGGGTGCAGCCGCGCTCGCCGCGCGAGTGCTTGACCGCGTGGACACCGCGGAAGGCACGACCCTGGCCAGGCGCATTGCCGAGCTGAGGGTCGTCATGTCCACCGTCGATCCGACCGAGGTGACGCCGGACGGGCTGAGTTTCCGGGAGTCGTCCACGTGGAACCTCGCGCTCCACGGGGTGTTCACCGCCTGCGACGCGGCCGGTACCCCGTTTGTGGTGCAGGCCTGGACGGGCGGCTAGGTGTCGTTTGCGGTGAGGGCGGAACCCTAGACGGGCGCCGGTATCGGGCTTAGCCTCGGTGCAGGGAAGTGTTCGCTGCAACGAAGCGCGGAGGTTCAGGATGAGCGACGAGAAGACCAACCCATCGGCCAGGCCGGGTGCCGAATCCCCGGTCGGGGACATGACGGAGCAGGGCGAGACCGAGGTGGGTCCGCACCCCTCGCTCACGAACCTCGAGAACTGGGAAGAATCCGACATTGAATCGGCTGCGGGGGACGAAGCGGAGGAGCAGCCCGAGTAGGGCCGCCCCTCGGTCGGTCAGGCTGCCTGGGGACCCGTGCCGCGCGCCGCGATGCTGGCGCGGACCTCGTCCATGTTCAGGTTCTGAACGCCCGTGATGAGTTCCTCCAGGCTGCTCGCGTTGAGCGCGCCGGGCTGGGAGAACACCAGCACGGAGTCCCTGAAGACCATCAGGGTCGGGATAGACCGGATGCCGGCGGCCGCGGCCAGACCCTGCTCGGCCTCGGTGTCGACCTTCGCGAAGGTGATCTCGGGGTGCTTGTCGGAAGCCGCCGTGAAGGTGGGGGCGAACATGCGGCAGGGGCCGCACCATTCGGCCCAGAAGTCGACCAGCACGATGCCGTTGCCGGCGATGGTCTCGTCGAAGGTTTTCTCGGTGATGTCAATGGTTGCCATGACACCAGAATATACCCCTAGGGGTAATTTGTATACCCCTGGGGGTATCAAAGGCGCAGGGCGGACCACGCCATCACGACGGCGACCATGGCCATGGCGGCGAGCCCCAGGCCGGAGTAGCCCGCCACCGCGAGGATGGGGCCGGCCAGCGCCCCGCCGAGCGCCCCGGCCGCGTTCATCGACAGATCCGAGAACCCTTGGAGCGGCGAGCGGTCGTGCACGTCGACCGCCTCGGCCACGAGAGCGGAGCCGGCGACCACGGATGCCGACCAGCCCAGGCCGAGGAAGATGAGGCAGATCGTCATGGCGGTCTGGGAGCCGTCGCCGAGCCAGGCGATGGTCAGCGCCGTGAGCAGCATCGCCTGGCCGCCGAGGATGACCGGCAGCCGTCCGACGCGGTCGGAGAGCCAGCCGAAGACGGGGGAGAGGGCGTACATTCCGGCCACGTGCAGGCTGATCGTCAGGCCGACGATGGTCAGTGTTGCCCCGTGGTCTCGCAGGTGCACCGGGGCCATCGACATCAGCGCCACCATCGTGGCGTGGCTGAGGGCGATCACGGCCACGGCGTAGCGCGCCGGCGAGTTGCTGCGGATGATGGCCAGGCCGCCCCGGCGGGGCCGAGGGGTGAGGCTGATGGCGCGGCCTGCGAGTGCGGTGAGGAGGGGGTCGGGCCGCAGTCCGAGCGCGTAGACGACGGAGGCGGCGACCGTGGCCAGGAGCGAGAAGGCGAAGGCACCGGTCATGGCCGGAAGCCCGACCACGGCGCCGAGGGCCTCGCCCGGTCCGAACAGGTTCGGACCCAGCACGGCGCCGATCGTCGTTGACCAGACCACGAGGGACAGGTCCCGGGCTCGGAATCGGGAGCCGGCGAGGTCGGTCGCGGCGAAGCGCGCCTGGAGGTTCGTGGCCGATCCGGCTCCCAGAAGCATGAGGGCCAGGAGGAGGAGCGGGAAGAGATCGAGGGCGGCCGCGCTGATCGCGAGCACGGCTCCGCTGCCCGCGATGAGGGATCCGGTCGCCAGTGATACCCGTCGGCCCCTGGCCTGGGCCAGACGGGCGAGAGGCACGGCGACGAAGGCCGCACCGAGGGTGCTCATGGTCGCGGCCATGCCGGACCAGGCGCTCGAACCCGACAGGTCCGCGGCGAGCAGGGCGCCGAGCGACAGGGTCGCCCCCATGCCGATTCCGCCGAGGATCTGCCCGGCGACGAGCACCCGGACGACCCGCTTTTGGAGCACGGAGTCCCGCTCGTCGTCGACGGGGGGCACGCCGACGAGGGGAGGGCGCTCGTCATTGCTCACAGATGGACTCAAAGATGAACGCGGATCAGGCGAGGGAGAGGAAGAGCTTCTCGAGTTCGTTGACGTTGAGCTGCTTGGCCTCGCCGTCGGATCCGGTGTCGATCAGGCAATCCTTCATGGCGGTGGAAATGATGGTGAAGCCGGCGCGATCGATGGCACTGGAAACAGCGGCCAGCTGGGTGACCACGGCTCGGCAGTCGGCGCCGGATTCGACGGCCGCGATGACGGCGCCGAGTTGTCCCTGCGCGCGCTTGAGGCGGTTGAGTGTCTTGCGAATGTCGTCACTGGGGTGAGTTGCTGCTGCAGCCATAATCACGCCACCATACCCTTTCGGATGCCATCGTCGGGTCGGGTAAGCGTCTTGCCGGGTAATCCCAGCCGGTGACGCTCTGATCCGTGCCGTGCGCGCCGCGGGCTTGCCTTGCGCCGATATACCCCTTAGGGTATCAGAATACCCGTCGGGGTATCAAGCAACAACAGGGGCCGTCAGCCGGCCCCCGCAGCGGATGAGGTCCAGGCGAATGCAGAGCGCTCCAGCGAAGCCATCCCCTGGCATCGCGGCCCGACTCAACGGAGTCGCCCGCGGGTTCGGCGTCGCCGGCGGAGAGCTTCGGCGCTGGCCTGCTCGTCGCTGGTGGGTGGCCCTCGGCACTGCGGCGTTCACCGTCGTCTTCATCGCGATTCCGACCGACCTGATCGATACGCCCTTCTTCGCGCGTGAGGTCCCGCCGACCGTGTGGTCCTGGCCCGTTCTGCTCGTCAGCGCGGTCCTGGCCGGCCTCGTCACGGCCACCTACATCGCCCACCCTGACGGCGCCGCGCCGAGCCGCGCCGTGGGGCGCCTGGGAATGACCGGCTGGGTTGTGACCTTCTTCGCGGTGGGCTGCCCGGTCTGCAACAAGCTCGTGCTCCTGGCGCTGGGCACGACCGGCGCGATGCAGTTCTTCGAACCGGTGCAGCCCTACCTCGCGGCCGCCTCCATCATCCTGCTCGGCTGGGCACTGTACGCCCGGCTCACCCGCGAAAACTCCTGCCGGTTGCCCGCCCGCCGGGCAGCGGACGCAGCGATCCCGGCCGACGCCGCCGTCACCGGCCGCACCGAGGCAACCGATCGTGTTCGCTGACCTCATCCTGTGGCCGAGGCGACGCCGGCTGATCGCCGCCGGCGCCGCCGCTGCGGCTTTTGTGGTCATCGCGCTCGCCTCCGGCCTGCTCGGCATCGGCGTCGCCGGACCCTGGTGGTCGTACGCGTTCGCGGCGATCGGATCCGGCCTGATCGGCCTGGTTGTCGCCAGCTACTTCGGAGCCCCGATCGGCGCCGAGGCGACCCTGTGCGACACCCGCTGGCCCGTTCTCGGCCTGGTCGCGCTGTACCTGGCGACGGATGTCGCATCCCTCGAGCCCGTGCTGACTGGCGCCGTTCGCCCCGTGGTGGCACTCGCCGCCCTTGCCCTGCTCGTCTGGGCCCTGCGCGAACGGCTCGAGAGCGAGCGCGAGGCGAACGCGGCAGAGCCCGGCGCCGACGGCGTCGTGTGCACCACCTGCCGGCCACTGTTTCCCCGATCGTCCGCCACCTCAGGCGGTCTTCCCCGCGCCACCCCCACGACCGAAGAGAGTTCCAGATGAAGAAAACCCTTGCCGCCCTCGCCCTCGCCTTGACCGCCGTCTTCGGGCTGGCCGCCTGCTCAGCGCCGGCGGCAGAACCGACCATCGCGGTGACCGCCGACACGGTCGTCGTCGATGTCCGCACCAGCGACGAGTACAACGCGGGCCACCTCGAGGGTGCCGTCAACATCGACGTGCAGGCGCCCGACTTCGACAGCCTCGTCTCCGAGCTTCCGGCCGACGGCGAGTACGTCGTCTACTGCGCTTCCGGGAACCGGTCGTCGGCTGCGGTCGCGCGCATGGAAGGCCTCGGCTTCACGAACGTCACCGACGCCGGAGGCATCTCCGAGGCCGGCGGGTCGACCGGGCTCGAGACGGTCACGACCCCGTAACCGGCTCGCCGGATGTCCGTCGAGTTTGGCGGTTTCGGCCGAGCTTGACCGGTGCGCCTGCCAAACTCGACCGGAACGGTCAAACTCGGCGCCGGCGGCCGGCTGCTAGCGCGACTGGCGGCGCTTCCCGGGGCGGGTCTGGCCCTTGACGTCGGGCGTGCGCCCCTTGCCCTTGGACGCCTTCGCCTTGCCCCCGGCCTTCTGCACCGGCGGCGCCTGGGCCGGCGCCGGGGCGGGGGCGGCGGCAATTTCCCGCCGGGCGGTGGCCAGGAACGCCACACCCTCGTCGGTGAGCGTGGTGGTCTCCGCCGTGCGGTCGAAGAGGGGATAGCCGAGTTCGGCTTCCAGCGCCCGGACCGACGCGCTCACCGTCATCCGCGAGACATCGAGGGTCTCCGCGGCGCGAGCGAAGTGCTTCTCCTCGGCGGCGGCGACGAAGAGCCGGAGTAGGGAGATGTCCACGGAGCGCCTTTCGTAAAGCCCGCGGGATTCGCGGTCGACTCCTCAGGGTACGCGCCGCGGCGGCCGCCCGCGAAGCGTGCTGGCTCCGGCCCGTGGAGTTCCAGCCCGTGGAGTTCCAGCCCGTGCAGTTCCAGCCCTTGGAGTTCCGGCTCGAGCGTGGTTCGCTGGGCAGGTGACCACGCTGCCGATGTTCCCGCTGGGATCCGTGCTGTTTCCGCATATGCCGCTGCAGCTGCGCGTGTTCGAGGACCGTTACCTGGTCATGTTGTCCCGGATCCTCGAATCGGACCCGGCCGAGTTCGGCGTCGTCCTGATCGAACGGGGCCAGGAAACGGGCGGCGGGGAACAACGGTTCCGCCACGGAACCCTGGCCCGGATCGTGCAGATGGTGGCGCCGGAAGGATTCGTCGGCCTGGTCGCGCAGGGCGGGCGCCGGTTCGAGGTGATCGACTGGCTGGAGGAAGATCCGTACCCCCAGGCCGAGGTGCAGGAGCTGGCCGAGCTCGTCTGGGACGATCGGCTGCTGCCGCTGCGGGAACGCGCCGAGCGGGAGGTGCGGCGCGCCCTGGCCAGGGCGAGCGAGTTCAGCGACCAGCTGTGGCCTCCGGACGTTGAGCTCTCCGGCGACCCGGCCGCGGCCGCATGGCAGCTCGCGGGGATCGCTCCACTGGGTCCCCTGGACCAGGTCTCGCTGCTGCGCTCGGCGACGATGGAGCAGCTCCTCGATTCGGTGATCGAATACACCGCCGCGCTGGGCGAGGCCTTTCCGGACGAGTGGCCGGAGGAGGACGACGACCAGTGAGAACATTGGAGGATGACCGCAACACTCGTGGCCAAGGGCCTGGCCGGCGGGTACGCGCACCGCACGCTCTTTGAGTCCCTCGACCTCACGGTCGCCCCCGGCGATGTGGTGGGCGTCGTCGGTGTCAACGGGTCCGGCAAATCCACCCTGCTCCGGCTGCTCGGCCGAATCCTCGAACCGCAGGCGGGCACGGTCAGCCTCTCCCCGGCCGATGCGTTCATCGGCTGGCTGCCGCAGGAGCACGAACGCGTCGCCGGCGAGAGCATTGCCGGCTACATCGCCCGCCGCACCGGATGCGCCGCAGCCACACTCGAGATGAACGCGGCGGCCTCCGCCCTCGGCGACGCCGACCCGCGAGCCGACGCCCCCGACCCCGCCGATGTGTACTCGAGCGCCCTCGATCGCTGGCTCGCCAGCGGCGCCGCGGACCTCGACGAGCGGCTGCCGATCGTGCTCGCCGAACTCGGGCTGGAACTGGGAGGGCACCTCGCCGCGGACGCCCTGATGACGTCGCTGTCCGGCGGACAGGCCGCCCGCGTCGGCCTCGCCGCCCTGCTGCTCTCCCGATTCGACATCGTTCTGCTCGACGAGCCGACCAACGACCTCGACCTCGACGGGCTCGAGCGGCTCGAGGCCTTCGTGCGCGGACTCCGTGGCGGCGTCGTGCTCGTCAGCCACGACCGCGAGTTCCTGGCCCGCTGCGTGACCCGCGTGCTCGAACTCGACCTGGCCCAGGGTGCGAATCGGCTGTTCGGCGGCGGGTACGACTCCTACCTGGCGGAGCGTGAAACCGAGCGCCGTCACAAACGGGAGCACTACGACGAGTTCGCCGAGAAGAAGGCCGACCTCGTCGGCCGGGCGCGGACCCAGCGGGAATGGTCCAGCCAGGGCGTTCGGAATGCCATGAAGAAGGCGCCGGACAACGACAAGATCCGACGCAAGGCATCCGCCGAGTCCAGTGAGAAGCAAGCGCAGAAGGTGCGCCAGATGGAAAGCCGCATCGCCCGGCTGGAGGAGGTCGACGAGCCGCGCAAGGAATGGCAGCTGGAGTTCACCATCGGCGCGGCCCCTCGCTCGAGTGCCGTGGTTTCCACCCTCGGCCACGCCGTGCTGCGCCAGGGCGGCTTCACCCTCGGCCCCGTGACGGTGCAGGTCAACGCGGGGGAGCGCATCGGGATCACCGGCCCCAACGGGGCGGGCAAGTCGACCCTGCTGCGCGCCCTCCTCGGCCGGCAGGTGCCGGACGAAGGCACCGCGAGTCTCGGCGCCAACGTCGCGATCGGCGAGATCGACCAGGCCCGCACCCTTCTCGCCGGGGCCCGGCCGCTCGCGGAGACCTTCGAGGGCCTCGTGCCCGACCTGTCCTCGGCCGAGGCCCGCACGCTGCTGGCCAAGTTCGGGCTGAAGGCCGACCACGTCAATCGCCCCGTCGACGAGCTGTCGCCGGGGGAGCGCACCCGCGCCGCGCTGGCCCTGCTGCAGGCGCGGGGCGTCAACCTGCTGGTCCTCGACGAACCCACGAACCACCTCGACCTGGCCGCCATCGAGCAGCTCGAACAGGCCCTCGCCTCCTACGAGGGCACGCTGCTACTGGTCACTCACGACCGTCGGATGCTCGAAAACGTCAGCATCGACCGCCGCTGGAGCGTCGAGGCGGGCCGCCTGAGCGAGTCGTAGCGCCGACTGTCGCCCATCCGGAACCGCAACACATGCTCGGCACCGCCGACGTCACGCACGGCCCGATGAAAGACCGGTTTCCTGATTTTGCGTCAGGTTTTCGTCCGGACTGCAAGATTCCTCTCACCATTGACAGCGCATACATTCTCTCTAGGATTGGGAAGAATGATCGTCCTGATGCAGGGCTCAGGAATGGTCACCCCCACTCACAACGAGAGCGAGAGCCGGCATGAGCTACACCGAATTGCGCTTCGACGACGAGGGCGCCCCGCACCGAACCGAGTACGCGCAGGCCTTTCCGCCCCTGAGGCTTCTCGACGACAGCGAGATCCCCGCCGGCGGGGAATTGCACTCGGCCCCGCCGTGCGTCGGCTGTTTCCACGCGATGGCCCCGGTCGGGGCCAGCGGCTGGTGGTGCTACCCGTGCCAGGAATACCAGTAGCCCGTTCCGTTATGTGTCGGGATTCGCCGGAAGGATCGTTTCCTTGACCAGGCGTCCCGCGCGGTCCCAGCTGCGCCAGGCGCCCACCTGTTGACCGCGGTCGAACTCGCCCGATCGCATCAGCGAACCGTCCTGGCGAAACCACTGCCACGATCGTGGAGTTCGGTGTCCAGTTCGAAGCCGCACGACTGCACAGACCCGTTTTTATAGAGGCCGGCCCGGGGAACCGGAGCTGTGGATGCCGTCATGACACGAGCATGCGCCCGGCGAGCGGTAGGCTGGGACCGCACAAGCCACAACCGAATACCGGGCCAACACGGTCGATGCGGAAGAGTTCGACGTCGCCAGGCGCGCGAACACCGAAGGAGCAATCCTCCCCGACAATCTCTCAGGTACGCGTACCGCATCGAACTGGCCACTCTGAAAAGTAGCCGCGGCACATACGCGGCTCGCCCACGGTGAAAGTCACACCCCGCTCGAGGTGCGACGAAGCTCTCAGGCCGGATGACAGAGGGGGAGTTCCCAGCTGGGGTCATCGTCGACCCCAGCGATAATCGCTCGGCCATGCGGCCGACCAATCTGGAGAACTCATGACCTCGGCAGACATGTCAGCCCCCGCCACGCGCACCCGGTACTCCCCGCTGCACCAGGCTCACGTCGACGCCGGTGCCAGCTTCACCGATTTCGCCGGCTGGCAGATGCCGGTCCGCTACTCGAGCGACCTCGCCGAGCACCACGCCGTGCGCAGCGCAGCAGGAATCTTCGACCTCTCGCACATGGCCGAGATCGTCGTCGCCGGGCCCGACGCCGGGGCCTTCCTCGACTACGCCCTCGCCGGCAAGCTCTCCGCGATCGACCTGCTGCAGGCCAAGTACAGCCTCATCCTGAACGAAGCCGGCGGCATCATCGACGACATCGTCGTCTACCGCACGAACGAAAACGAGTACCTCGTCGTCGCCAACGCCGGCAACCGTTTGCAGGCCTTCGAGGCGCTCTCCGCGCGGTCCGCCCGCTTCGACGTGTCCGTCCTCGACCGGAGCGACGACGTCGCACTGATCGCAGTGCAGGGACCCGACTCTCGCGCCATTCTGGAAGCAACGGAGGGCCTCGCGGTCGACGGCGACCTGGCGGCGCTCAAGTACTACCGGGCCCTCGGCGGCACCTACCGAGACGGCACCGTGTTGATCGCCCGCACCGGGTACACCGGCGAAGACGGCTTCGAGCTGTACGTTGACGTGCCCGATGCCGCAGCCCTCTGGGACGCCCTCGTCGTTGCCGGCAAGGCCCACGGCCTCGTCCCGGCGGGCCTGGCCAGCCGCGACACCCTCCGCCTCGAAGCGGGCATGCCGCTCTACGGCCACGAGCTGAACACGTCGACCTACCCGGCCCAGGCGGGCCTCGGCCGCGTGGTCAGCCTCGCCAAGGAGACCGACTTCATCGGCCGTGCCGCGAGCGAGGAAGGCCCCAGCGCCGACGCGCGCGTGCTGGTCGGACTCGTCTCGGCGGGCAAGCGAGCCGGTCGCGCAGACTACGAGATCTTCCCGAGCACCGACGCGACCGAGGCATCCGGCGTCATCACCAGCGGCGCCCTGTCGCCGACCCTCGGCTACCCCATCGCCATGGCCTACGTGGCGCCGGCCCTGGCCCGGCTGGGCACCGAAGTCTTCGTCGACGTGCGGGGGAGCCGGATCCCGGCCACCGTCACCTCGCTCCCGTTCTACAAGCGTCAGAAGTAGTCAGCACCAGCTCCACCAGCAGTGCGCACAGCAGCATCCACCCCCGCGAGAGGAATTCCCATGGCAGACAAGTCTGAATTGCAGTACACGGCCGAGCACGAGTGGGTGCTGGTCGACGGCGACACGGCGACCATCGGCATCACCGCGTACGCCGCGGAGAAGCTCGGCGACGTCGTCTTCGTCGAGCTGCCCGCCGTCGGCAGCGACGTCGCGAGCGGCACCGTCGTCGGCGAGATCGAGTCGACCAAGTCGGTCGGCGAGCTCTTCGCTCCGATCAACGGCACCGTCACCGAGATCAACGACGCCGTCGTCGACAGCCCGGAGCTCGTCAACAGCGACCCGTTCGGAGAGGGCTGGCTGATCAAGGTCTCCTTCACCGAGCTGCCCAGTTTCCTCAGCTACGCCGAGTACTCCGCCCTCGTCGGCGAGTAGCACCGGCTAACAGGCCCCACCCAGCACCCGTTTCCCCCGGCGACCAGCCACACAACCAGAACGCGCAGGTTCAAGCACACATGTCACAGCCCTTCACCCAGCGTCACATCGGAACGGATGCGGCGGCGCAGTCCCACATGCTCGCCGCCCTCGGCTACGACTCGGTCGAGTCGCTCGTGGACTCCGCGATCCCGCCGTCGATCCACGTGGACCAGTTCCGCCAGGCCGACGACAGCGTGCTGCCGCCGGCCGCCACGGAGCGCGAGGCCATCCTGGAGCTCCGCGCCCTGGCCGACCAGAACACGGTCAAGCGGTCGATGATCGGGCTGGGCTATTACGACACGATCACCCCCGCGGTGATCAAGCGGAACATCCTGGAGAACCCGAGCTGGTACACGGCCTACACGCCCTACCAGCCCGAGATCTCCCAGGGCCGGCTGGAAGCGCTGATCAACTTCCAGACCATGGTCGCCGACCTGACCGGGCTGAACACCGCCAACGCGTCGATGCTCGACGAATCGACGGCCGTCGTGGAGGGCATGCTCCTCGCCCGCCGGGCCTCGAAATCAAAGTCGGCCCGGTTCGTCGTCGACTCGGATGCCCTGCCGCAGACTCAGGCGCTCCTCGCCAGCCGCGCCCACGCGCTGGGCATCGAGCTCGCCGTCATCGACCTCGACGAGGCCACGGCAGCCGGCGACCTCGGCGAGCACTTCGGCGCCTTCGTGCAGTACCCCGGCGCATCCGGTCGGGTCTGGAACCCGGCCGGCGTCATCGCCGCCTCGCAGGCGCAGGGCGGCCTCGCCGTCGTCGCGGCCGACCTGCTCGCGCTCACCCTGGTCACCTCACCGGGCGAGCTCGGCGCGGACGTCGCCGTCGGCACCAGCCAGCGCTTCGGCGTGCCGATGGGCTTCGGCGGTCCGCACGCGGGCTACATGGCCGTGCGCAAGGGCCTCGAACGCCAGCTCCCCGGCCGTCTCGTCGGCGTCAGCGTCGACGCGGCCGGCCACCCCGCCTACCGCCTGTCGCTGCAGGTGCGCGAGCAGCACATCCGCCGGGACAAGGCCACGTCGAACATCTGCACCGCCCAGGTGCTGCTCGCGGTCATGGCCGGCATGTACGCCGTCTACCACGGTCCGGGCGGACTCAAGGCGATCGCGACCGAGGTGCACGACCGCGCCGGCCGCCTGGTCGCCGCGCTCCGCGCCGCCGGGGCCGACGTGCAGGGTGACTCGTTCTTCGACACCGTCCGGGTCTCCGTTCCCGCCCGCGCCGCCGAGGTTGTGGCGCGCGCCGCCGGAGCCGGCGTCAACCTGCACCTCGTCGACGCCGACACCGTGGGGGTGTCCGTCGACGAGACGACGACGCCCTCCGACCTTTCCAACGTCGTCGGCGCCTTCGGCGGCCGCGACGCGTTCGGCCACGTGGACTTCTCCGCCGTGACCGAGGGGCTCCCGGCCGGCCTCGGTCGCACGAGCGAGTACCTCACCCACGCCGTGTTCAACACTCACCGCTCGGAGACGAGCATGATGCGCTACCTCAAGCGCCTCGCCGACTACGACTACGCGCTCGACCGGGGCATGATCCCGCTCGGCTCCTGCACGATGAAGCTCAACGCGGCCACCGAGATGGAGGCCGTCAGCTGGCCCGAGTTCGGTGGCATCCACCCCTTCGCGCCGCGCGCTGACGTCGAAGGCTACCTGGCCCTGATCCACCAGCTGGAAACGTGGCTGACGGATGTCACCGGCTACGACTCCGTGTCGCTGCAGCCCAACGCGGGCAGCCAGGGCGAACTGGCCGGCCTGCTCGCCATCCGCGGGTTCCACCTCGCCAACGGCGATGCGCAGCGCACCGTCTGCCTGATCCCCTCCAGCGCGCACGGCACGAACGCGGCATCCGCCGTGCTGGCGGGCATGAAGGTCGTCGTCGTGGCCTGTGACGACCTCGGCAACGTCGACCTGGACGACCTGCGCGCCAAGATCGCGGAGCACGCCGAGAACCTTTCCGCGCTGATGATCACCTACCCGTCCACGCACGGCGTGTACGAGCACGAGGTGGGCGCGATCTGCCAGGCCGTGCACGACGCGGGCGGCCAGGTCTACGTCGACGGCGCCAACCTCAACGCCCTGCTCGGCTTCGCCCGCTTCGGCGACTTCGGCGGCGACGTGTCGCACCTCAACCTGCACAAGACGTTCTGCATCCCGCACGGTGGCGGCGGACCGGGCGTCGGCCCGGTCGCGGCCAAGGCGCACCTCGCGCCGTTCCTGCCCGGGCACCCGCTCGCCCAGAGCGAGGACCACTACCTGCTCGGCGGCAGCGTTCGGCACGAGGGCGGCCCGGTCTCCGCCGCGCCGTACGGCAGCCCGAGCATCCTGCCGATCACCTGGGCGTACGTGCGCATGATGGGCATGGACGGACTCAAGCAGGCCACGGGGGCCGCAGTGCTCGCCGCCAACTACGTGGCGAAGAGCCTGGAAGCGCACTACCCGGTGCTGTACTCGGGCGACAACGGCCTGGTCGCGCACGAGTGCATCCTCGACCTCCGCCCGCTCACCGCGGCGACCGGGGTGACCGTCGACGACGTGGCCAAGCGCCTCGTCGACTACGGCTTCCACGCGCCGACGATGAGCTTCCCGGTCTCGGGAACGCTCATGATCGAGCCCACCGAGAGCGAGGACCTGGGCGAGATCGACCGGTTCATCGAAGCGATGATCGCGATCAAGGCCGAAGCGGATGCCGTCGCCGCCGGAACCTGGCCCGCCGACGACAACCCGCTGTGCAACGCGCCGCACACCGCGCAGTCGGTCATCGAGGGGGAGTGGGAGCACGCCTACGACCGCGCGACCGCGGTCTACCCGCTGCGTTCGCTCATCCGCAACAAGTACTGGGCGCCGGTGCGCCGCATCGACAACGCGTTCGGCGACCGCAACCTCGTCTGCGCCTGCCCGCCGCCCGAAGCCTTCGAGTAGCCCCTTCCCCCTCCCGCGAAACCGCAGTTGTGCGCGCTAAAACGTCGTTTTAGCGCGCACAACTGCGGTTTCGCGGTGGGGGCTAGGCGGCGGGAGCGACCAGGGCGGGCCACCAGGCGAGCGCGAGGGGATAGCCGACGAACGAGACGATGTCCAGGATCCAGTGGGCAACGACCAACGGCATCGTGCGTCCCCAGCGGGTGTAGCACCAGCCGAAGAGCACGCCCATGGCGACGTTGCCGAAGAACGGCCCGACTCCCTGGTACAGGTGGTAGGTGCCCCGCAGCACGGCGGATGACAGGATGACCGTCCACGTCGACCAGCCGAACTCGCGCAGGCGGGTGAACAGGTAGCCGACCACGATGAGTTCCTCGGAGAGCGCGGCGCCCAGCGCGGCGAAGACGAGGATCGGAATGGTCCACCAGTAGGTGTCGAGCGGGTTGGTTGTCACGGCGACCGTGAGCCCCAGGGCGCGACCGAGAAGGTAGAAGGCCAGGCCCGGAAAGCCGATCACCACAACCAGGCCGACTCCGCGGGAGAGGTCGCGCCCCGGTTGGCTGAGGTCGAAGCCGATCCGGCCGAACGCGCTCTTCCCGGGCAGCCAGAGCAGGTAGAGCACCAGGGCTACGGCGAACAGCTGGAAGAAGATGCCCAGGAATTGATAGGTGAAGTCGAGCCACTCGCGCTCCGACTGGGAGGCGTTCAGCGCCGCCGACTGCTCTGAGAGCGGCTTGCCCCTCGTGAGCCTGGCAACGATCGCGACCACCGAATACACTGCGGATGCCCCGAGAGAGAGCCCGAGCACGATCGCAACTTCCCAGGCCAGCCGGGTTCCGCTCATGAGGGGACGGAGATCGGGAAGGCTCATGTTTCGGCCGGCATCCTGCAGGCGGGAGTGCCACCGGGCAGCCGGTGGCGGTACCGGGCGACGAGCCGGTAGCCGAGCTCGGCGAGCCAGGACAGCGGCGGAAGGGTGCCGATCCAGCCGATCATCCGGAGCACCGGGTTCGGCTGGTGGCGCAGCAGGGCGGCCACGGCCGCGGCGCCGCCGTAACGTCGCCCGCCGGTGACGAGCCAGACCCGTGACCGGCCGTCGGCAGCGGTGAGGCCGTAGGCGGCAAGATCCGTCCACTGGTACGGCTCGACAGGCGGCCTGGCCGGCAGCACGCGGCCCAGCCAGAGCACGGCGCTCGTGCAGAAGGCACAGTCCCCGTCGAAGATCAGAACCGTCGTTTTCGCACCAGGAAGGCTCGCCATGGCTCCATCATCTCACCCCGGCGTTCCCACTGAACGCACAGTTAGCCGCGGGAATGATGCGCATAAAGATCAATCCCTGCAGCTATCGACCTCGCAGGTTGCTCATCGGTAACGGTTCCCCTCAGGTTTTGCGCTATCGACGCCCTCGACCTAGGGTCTTTGTTTATCGCGCGCGTTTCGCCGGCCACAAGCCGAGGAACGCGCCCACTTTTGCACTGGAGGAAAATTGAAGATCAACAGACTTGGCATTGTTGCCATTTCTCTCGCCGCCGTGGGAGCGCTTACGCTCTCGGGCTGTGCTGCCGGCACGGAAAAGGCCGCAGCCCCCAAGGGCGACTCGAAGGCCATCATCACCACGAACGGGTCCGAACCGCAGAACCCGCTGATCCCCACCAACACCGCCGAGACCGGCGGCGGCAAGGTTGTCACCTCGGTGTTCGCCGGACTGGTGTCCTACACGGCGAAGGGCGAGCTCGAGAACGAGGTCGCCAAGTCGATCGAGTCCGATGACGCCCAGAACTGGACCGTCACGCTCGAGGACGGCTGGAAGTTCAGCAACGACGAGCCCGTCACCGCCAAGTCGTTCGTTGACGCCTGGAACTACGGCGCGCTCTTCAGCAACGCGCAGGGCTCCTCCTACTTCTTCGACGACATCGCCGGCTTCAGCTACGACGCCGACTCCGAACTGACCGGCCTCAAGGTCGTCGACGAGAAGACCTTCACGGTCGAGCTCGTCGCGCCCGAGGCCGACTGGCCGCTGCGCCTGGGCTACTCGGCCTACTCGCCGCTGCCCGAGGTCGCGTTCGAGGACATGGCGGCCTTCGGCGAGAACCCGATCGGCAACGGCCCGTACATGCTCAAGGGCGAAGGCGCCTGGGAGCATGACGTCAAGATCGACCTCGTCACCAACCCGGCCTACGACGGCGTGCGCAAGCCCGCCAACGGCGGCCTGAGCATCGTCTTCTACGACTCGCAGGATGCCGCCTACGCGGATGTCCAGGGTGGAAACCTCGACGTTCTGGATGCAATTCCGGACGCCGCGTTCGAGACCTACGAGTCCGACTTCCCGGAGCGTTCGGTGAACCAGCCGGCCGCGGTCTTCCAGGCGCTCAACATGCCGTACTACCTCGAGCACTGGAGTGGCAAGGAAGGCGAGCTTCGCCGCGCGGCCATCTCCATGTCGATCAACCGTGATGAGATCACCGACGTGATCTTCCAGGGAACCCGCACGCCGGCCACCGACTTCACGTCGCCGGTCATCGACGGCTACTCGGACAAGCTCAAGGGCGCCGACGTTCTCGAGTACAACAAGAAGGAAGCCAAGAAGCTGTGGGCCGAGGCCGACGCAATCGCGCCGTACACCGGTACCTTCGACATCGCCTACAACTCCGACGGTGGCCACCAGGCCTGGGTTGACGCTGTTGCCAACAGCATCAAGAACACGCTGGGCATCAAGGCCGTCGGCAAGGCGTACCCCACGTTCGCCGCAGCACTGGACGACCGTGACGCCAAGAAGCTGACCGGTGCCACGCGCGCCGGATGGCAGGCGGACTACCCGTCGCTGTTCAACTTCCTCGCTCCGCTGTACCAGACCGGTGCCGGCTCGAACAAGGAAGGCTACAGCAGCAAGGAGTTCGACGGGCTCCTCAAGGAGGGTGCAGCCGCATCGTCCGTCGAGGAAGCCACCGCAAAGTACCAGGAAGCACAGGAAGTCCTGCTGAAGGACCTCCCGACGCTCCCGCTCTGGTACTCGAACGTCACCGGTGTGTGGGCTGAGACCGTCGACAACGTTGTCTTCGGCTGGGACTCCGTCCCGATGTACACCGACATCACCAAGAAGTAACACCCGCACGTTATCCATCACAGTGGAATGCCCGGGGGGGTCGCTTGACCGCCCCGGGCATTGCACTGACCAGACTCACCCAGTGATTGCGACTGTTATGCCCATTTGTTCCAACGAGGGAACCTGATGCTCTGGTACACGGGCAAGCGCCTGCTCCAGATGATCCCGGTGTTTTTCGGCGCCACGTTCCTCATCTACTTCATGGTGTTCTCCCTCCCCGGAGACCCCATCGCCGCTCTCTACGGAGACCGCACGCCTTCCCCCGGCGTGATCGCCCAGATCCGCGCCCAGTATTACCTCGACCAGCCGCTGCTGGTGCAGTACTTCCACTACATGGTCGGCTTCTTCCAGGGCGATCTCGGCACGACCTACTCGGGCCGTCCGGTCTCCGAGGTCATGGCGTCGGCCTTCCCGGTCACCGCCCGGCTCGCCATGCTCGCGCTGATCTTCGAGGCGTTCGCGGGAGTCCTCGTCGGACTCATCGCCGGCCTGCGCAAAGGCAAGCTGTTCGATGCAAGCGCGCTCGTGGTCAGCCTGCTGCTGATCTCGGTCCCGACCTTCGTCATCGGCTTCGTGCTGCAGTTCGTCTTCGGCGTGCAGCTCGGCTGGGCCCGCACAACGGTGAGCGGAGAGGCGCCGCTGAACGAGCTGATCCTGCCGGCTCTCGTGCTGGCATCCGTGTCGTTCGCCTACATCGTGCGGCTCACCCGCGCCAGCGTGTCGGACAACCTCAATGCAGACTTCGTGCGCACCGCGACAGCGAAGGGGCTGTCCCGACCGCGCGTCGTCACCGTGCACGTGCTGCGCAACTCGCTGGTTCCCGTCGTCACCTTCCTCGGCGTCGACCTGGGTTCGCTGATGGTCGGCGCGATCGTCACGGAGGGCATCTTCAACATCAACGGTGTCGGTGGCACCGTCTACAAGGCGATCAAGCTCGGTGAGGGCCCGACAGTGGTGTCGTTCATCGCCGTGATGGTCGTCATCTTCGTGCTGGCCAACCTGCTCGTCGACCTGCTGTACGCAGCCCTTGACCCAAGGATTCGTTATGCCAAGTAATAGCCCGAGTGGGCAGACCCACTACGTCGCGGAACTGGAGGACACTCCCGTCGCCGCGGTCGACCGCCTCGACGAATCGCAGAAGGCGCGCAGCACCTGGGCGGATGCCTGGGACTCGATGCGTCGTCGGCCCTCGTTCTGGATCTCCTCCGTGCTGATCCTGCTGATCGTGGTCGTGGCACTGTTCCCGAGCCTGTTCGCCCAGACCGCACCTGACGCCTGCGACCTGGGAAACAGCAACGACGGACCCGCGGCCGGACATCCCCTCGGCTTCACGCGCCAGGGCTGTGACGTCTACTCGAGGATCGTCTTCGGAACACAGGCTTCGATCACCGTAGGACTGCTGGCGACCATGCTGGTGACGCTCTTCGGAGTCATCATCGGCGCCCTGGCCGGGTTCTACGGCGGACTTCTGGACGCCTTCGTGTCCCGCATCGGCGACATCTTCTTCGCCGTTCCCACCGTGCTCGGTGCCATCGTGCTGATGTCGGTCCTGCCGGTGCGCACCCCGGTGACGATCGCGGTCGTGCTCTCGATCTTCGCCTGGCCGCAGATCGCCCGCATCATGCGTGGCGCCGTGCTGTCGGCGCGGAACTCCGACTACGTGACCGCCTCGATCGCCCTGGGAGTGTCGAACTCCAAGATCCTGCTGCGCCACGTGATCCCGAACTCGCTCGCGCCGGTCATCGTCATCGCGACGGTGTCGCTGGGAACGTTCATCGTGGCCGAGGCGACGCTGTCGTTCCTGGGGATCGGCCTGGGCTCGGACGTCATGTCCTGGGGCAATGACATCGGTCAGGCCCAGACGTCCATCCGTACGAGTCCACAGGTTCTGTTGTATCCCGCGGCGGCCCTGTCGATCACCGTGCTTTCCTTCCTTATGCTCGGCGACGTTCTCCGCGACGCACTCGACCCGGCTGCGAGGGCCCGACGATGACCCAGATAGCGAACGACGACGTGTTCCAGACCCTTCCAGCGTCCCCGACGACGACGGATTCGGCATCCCGGCAACCGCTGCTGCAGATCCGTGACCTCGAGGTCGGCTTCCAGACCCAGCACGGGCTCGTCCCCGCCGTGCGCGGCGTCAGCCTCACCCTGTACGAGGGCCAGACCCTGGCGATCGTGGGTGAGTCCGGCTCCGGCAAGACCACGACCGCGCAGGCCATCATCAACCTGCTCGCCGGCACGGGAAAGGTCACGGCCGGGGAGATCCTCTTCGAGGGCCGCGACCTGACGAAACTGTCGGCGAAGGAGATTCAGGATGTTCGCGGCCGCCTGATCGGCTACGTCCCGCAGGACCCGATGTCCAACCTCAACCCGGTCTGGAACATCGGGTACCAGGTCGAGGAAGCCATCAAGGCCAACAACGTCGCCCAGGGCAAGAGGGAGGTCAGGAAGCGCACCATCGAGGTGCTGCAGGAGGCCGGCCTGAGTGACGCTGCCGACCGGCTCAAGCAGTATCCGCACCAGTTCTCCGGGGGCATGCGTCAGCGCGTGCTCATCGGAATCGGCCTGTCGGCCAGACCGAAGCTCCTCATCGCCGACGAGCCGACCTCGGCCCTCGACGTGACGGTGCAGCGGCAGATCCTCGATCACCTGGGCACGCTGACCCGTGACTACGGCACCTCGGTGCTGTTCATCACCCACGACCTCGGCCTGGCCGCGGAGCGGGCCGAGCAGCTCGTCGTGATGTACAAGGGCAAGGTCGTCGAATCGGGGCCCTCCAGGGAGATCCTCGCCAACCCCCGGCACCCGTACACCCAGCGGCTCGTCGCAGCGGCGCCGAGCCTGGCCTCCCGGCGGATCCAGGCGAAGAAGAACCCCCAGGCGGATGCCGAGAAGATCTACTCAGAGGGATCGCTCGACACCGGCTTGATCGCACGGGCGACGAAGCGTGAGAACGCGGCTCCCGACCGGGACCTCATCTCCGTGCAGGGCGTCACCAAGGTCTACCGCATCCGCAAGGGCGGGTTCCGCAGCGACGAACTGCTCGCCGTGAACGATGTCTCCTTCGGCGTCAAGAAGGGCACCACCACGGCCATCGTGGGGGAGTCCGGCTCCGGCAAATCAACGGTGGCCAAGCTCATCCTGCAGCTCGAGGGAATCACCAAGGGCAGGATCGAGTTCGACGGCCAGGATGTCGCCGGCCTCAAGGGCGCGGAGCTGCTGAAGTTCCGTCGCCGCGTGCAGCCGGTCTTCCAGGACCCGTACGGCTCGCTGGACCCGCAGTACAACGTGGGCAACACGATCGCCGAGCCGCTGCTCGCGCACAAGGTGGGCACGGCCAGGGAACGGCAGGCCCGCGTGCTGGAACTGCTCGACCAGGTGTCGCTGCCGTCGTCCACGCGATTCCGGTATCCGAGCGAGCTCTCCGGCGGTCAGCGGCAGCGCATCGCCGTCGCCAGGGCGCTCGCGCTCAAGCCGGACGTGCTCGTGCTCGACGAGGCCGTTTCGGCCCTCGACGTGCTCGTGCAGGGCCAGATCCTGAACCTGCTGACCGAGCTGCAGGCCGAGCTGGACCTGACCTACCTCTTCATCACCCACGACCTCGCGGTCGTGCGGCTGGTCGCGGACAATGTCTGCGTCATGAAGAAGGGGCAGATCGTCGAGGCCGCGACAACGGACGAGGTGTTCGACAACCCCCGCGAGCTGTACACGCAGGAACTGCTCTCCGCCATCCCCGGCGGCAACTTCGAGTTCGGTCGCTGACCTAACCCGTTCCGCCAATTCGACGGAGATTCTGCCCGAAAGGGATGCTGTGAGGCTCATGTGAGCGCCGCGGCACGGAGTCTCCGTCGAATTCGTTAACGGCGGAAGTCTCCCTTTCGGGGGCCCTAGCGCACTTTCTGGTCAATATGTCCGGTTGGCCACGCAATTTTCGTGCGGAAAATGAGATCTTCGTGGCTCCTGATTACCAATGTGTAACGTTTTCCCGTGTCGCGCGCGGTGGGCGCGTCGACCTCTCTAGGGTCAGTAGCAACCAGCACGGCGTCGAGGCCCGCACGGAGTCCCTGCCGCTTGCACACATTGCACAGGAGGAACAATGAGAATCAGACGCATCGGGGCAGCAGTTGCTGCCGTTGGCGTCGTCGCTCTCGTCATGTCAGGATGCGCGGCCCCCACGGCCGAATCCGGACTCGACAAGGGCACGTCGGTCAACGTCGCGTGGAACCAGCCGTTTTATTCGTATAACGGCATGACCTCGTTCGGCAACGCCACGGCGAACGCCAACATCATCTACATGACGATGGACTGGTTCAACCTGTACGACAACGAGCCCAAGCTCGTGAAGAACACCGAGTTCGGCTCGTACGAGAAGGTCTCCGAAGACCCGCTGACCGTCAAGTACACCATCAAGGATGGCGTCAAGTGGTCTGACGGCACCGCCGTCGACGCCGCCGACATGCTGCTCAACTGGGCCGCCAACTCGCGCTCGCTCGACACCCCGGACTTCGACCCGGCAGAGTTCACCGACCCTGACACGGGCGAGTTCACCGACGCCTTCCCGAAGGACATCGTCTTCTTCGACTCCGGCGCAACGCCCGACTCCGGCCTCGGCCTGGTGCACGACGTGCCGAAGATCGGCGATGACGGCCGCTCCATCACGATGGTGTACGAAACCCCGTACGTGGACTGGGAGCTCGCTTTCCCGAGCGCTCTTCCGGCTCACGTTGTCGGCAAGAACGCCCTCGACCTGACGGACAACAAGAAGGCCAAGGATGCCGTCATCAAGGCCATCCAGGACAAGGACGACAAGTCGCTGGCCTCGCTGTCCAGCTTCTGGAACTCGGGCTTCAACTTCACCGAGCTGCCCAAGGACCCTGACCTGTACCTGAGCACCGGCCCGTACACGATCTCGTCGTTCAAGGCCGACCAGTTCATCACCCTCAAGGCCAACCCCGACTACACCGGCGCCCACAAGCCGACGATCGAAGAGGTCACCATCCGCTTCATCGGCGACCCGCTGGCCGCAGTGCAGGCGCTCCAGAACGGCGACGTCGACGTCATCTCGCCCCAGGCGACCGCTGACATCACGACCGCCCTCGACGGCGTCAAGAACGTCACGGTGATCAAGGGTGCCGAGGGCACGTACGAGCACATCGACCTTCAGATCGACAAGTCGAAGAACGGCACGTTCAGCGACCCGAAGGTGCGCGAGGCCTTCATGAAGGTCATCCCGCGCCAGGAGATCATCGACAAGCTGATCAAGCCGATCGTCGGCGAGGACGCCACGCTGCGTGACTCGCAGATCTTCGTCCCCGGCGCCGAAGGCTATGACGACTCCGTCAAGGCCAACGGTTCGGCCGCATACGCCGAGGTTGACGTCGAGGGCGCCAAGGCGCTGCTCGCCGAGGCCGGCGTGACCAGCCCCAAGGTCTGCTTCCTCTACAGCTCGACCAACCCGCGCCGCGTCAACGAGTTCCAGCTGATCCAGACGTCGGCGGCACTTGCCGGCTTCGTCGTTGAAGACTGTGGCAACGAGAACTGGGGTGGCCTCCTCGGTACCCCCGGTGCCTACGACGCCTCGCTGTTCGGCTGGCAGTCCACGAGCCTCGGCGTGACCAGCTCCGGCCCGACTTTCGAGACGGGCGGCATCAACAACATGACGTTCTTCTCGAACGCCGAGGCTGACAAGGTCATCAAGAAGCTGAACGGCGAGTTCGACCCGGAGAAGCAGATCGAACTGCAGAAGCAGCTCGACAAGCTCATCTGGGACAGCTACTACGGCGTCACCGTCTTCCAGTTCCCCGGTGTCACGGCATACAACAACAAGATCGACGGCGTTGACCCGTCGATCCTGTCGCCGACCATCTTCTGGAACATCTGGGACTGGAAGGTTGCAGCCAAGAAGTAGGGCTTGAGCCCCCGCTTCCACTGAAATCCGGTGGGCGTCGGGACCGAAAGGTCCCGGCGCCCACTGCCAGATCCTCATAGATTGGCTGGTCGCCACCGCTCATGGCCTCATTCGTAACCCGGCGCCTGATCGCCGCAGTTTTCGTACTCCTCGCCGCGACATTCCTGATGTACATCCTCGTCTCAATGTCGGGCGACCCGCTCAAGGAGCTGCGGGAAAGCAGCGCTCCGAACAAGCTCGAGCTGATGGAGGCCCGCACCAGGCTTCTCAACCTCGACGTTCCCCCCTTCTTCCGGTACTTCATCTGGCTCGGCGGCATCGCGCAATGCTTCGTCGGCCAGTGTGACTTCGGCGTCAACGTGCAGGGCCTGCCGGTCAACGTGCTGCTCCAGCAGGCGATGGGATCAACACTGCAGTTGGTCGTCTCCGCCCAGCTGATCGCGATTGTCGTCGGCCTCGCGGTCGGAATCACCACCGCCCTGCGCCAGTACAGCGGATACGACTACTCCATCACGTTCGCTTCCTTCCTCTTCTTCTCGCTCCCGATCTTCTGGGTGGCCGTACTGCTCAAGCAGTACATCGCCATCGGATTCAATGACTGGCTGGCTGAGCCCAGCATCGGGATAGCGGTTCTGATCGGGATATCGATAGTCTCGGGCCTGCTCTGGATGTCTGTTCTCGGCGGCACCGGCAGGAAACGGCTGACCACACTCGCCGTCGCCACCGTGTCAACGGGCGCGCTCCTGGCCTACCTCAACCTGACCGGCTGGTTCAGCACCCCCAGCATCGGCATCGTCGGCGTGGTCCTCACGGCTGTTGCCGCGGCCCTGGGCGTCACGGCCATCTCGGTCGGGTTGAAGAACAGGAACGCGCTGCGCGGTTCGCTGGTCACGGCGGCCGTGGGCATCGCGCTCTACTACCCGATGACCTGGTATGTCTTCCGGTTCATGACCTTGCCGCTCTTCCTCGGCCTCGCGGTACTCTCCGTCGTGGTCGGCGGCGCGATCGGGTATTTTCTGGGCGGACGAGACCGGTGGCAGTCCGCTCGCACCTCGGCCATTGTGTCGGTCATCATCAGCGCGGTCATCGCGCTCGAGGGCCACCTGTTCTATTGGAGTGACTACTTCAACTCGACCAGGATCAACGGGCGGCCGATCGCGACCTTCGGTTCGGCGACGCCGAACCTCGGCGGCAACTTCTGGGTGCAGGGGATTGACACCTTCACCCACCTGCTGCTGCCCACGATCGCGATCATCCTGATCTCCTTCGCCGGGCTCACCCGGTACACGCGGTCGAGCATGCTCGAGGTGATGAACCAGGACTACATCCGCACCGCGCGCTCCAAGGGACTCACCCAGCGCACGGTCGTCGTTCGCCACGCCCTCCGGAACGCGCTCATCCCGATTGCCACGATCATCGCGCTCGACATCGGAGCGCTGATCGGCGGCGCCGTGATCACCGAGTTCGTCTTCGGCTGGAGCGGAATGGGCCAGCTCTTCCAGAAGGGGCTCCAAAACGTCGACCCCAACCCGGTGATGGCGTTCTTTGTGGTCACCGGTCTGCTGACCGTGATCTTCAACCTCGTCGCGGACCTCTTGTACGCTTCCCTCGACCCGAGAATCAGGGTGTCATAATGGTCGACCTCAACCTGGCCCTCCAGGATCCTCCGCACGAGGGTGAACCCGAACGCGACGAATCCACGATCGAGCAGCGCGAAACCATCGGCCTCAGCCAGGGGCAGATCGTTCGCAAGCGGTTCTTCCGTCACCGTGGCGCCGTCATCTCGATCTTCATGCTGGCCTTCGTCATCGTGCTCGCCTACACCTCCGTCGGGCTCCACCTCTGGGGTCTGAGCACCACCGGGTGGTGGCCCTGGCATTGGCGGGAAACCCCGCCCCTGGTCAACCGCGGTATTCCGACGCTGAACCTGATTCCGGGGCCGGGCTTCGGCATCGGACCTCACCCGTTCGGCCAGGACGTCGTCGGGCACGACATCTTCGCGCTGGTCATGCGCGGTGCGCAGCAGTCGATCATGATCATGGTGCTCGTCGGTTCGGTCGGCACCATGGTGGGCGTGTTCATCGGTTCGCTGGCCGGCTTCTACCGAGGCTGGTCTGACTCGCTGCTGATGCGCTTCACCGACGTGATCATCACGATCCCGTTCATCGTGATCGGCGCCGTGATCGGACGCTCCACCGGGTCGCTCGGAGCAGCCGTCCTCGGGCTGATGCTCGGTCTGTTCGCCTGGACCGGGCTGGCCCGCCTCGTGCGCGGCGAGTTCCTCTCGCTTCGTGAGCGCGAGTTCATCGATGCGGCCCGGGTCTCCGGGGCCAGCGACAAGCGGATCATCTTCAAGCACATCCTGCCCAACGCCGTCGGCGTGATCATCGTCAGCGCGACGCTGCTCATGGCGGGTGCGATCCTCGGCGAGACGGCGCTCAGCTTCC
Organism: Cryobacterium sp. TMT1-2-1; assembly: GCF_004403955.1. Taxonomy (NCBI): domain Bacteria; kingdom Bacillati; phylum Actinomycetota; class Actinomycetes; order Micrococcales; family Microbacteriaceae; genus Cryobacterium; species Cryobacterium sp. TMT1-2-1. The sequence goes on along the minus strand of NZ_SOHC01000044.1, from coordinate 6,485 downwards.
TCGGCTTCGGCGTCAAGTCGCCCGACACATCGCTCGGGTTGATCGTCGCCGAGAACCAGGCCGCGTTCGCGACCAGGCCGTGGCTGTTCTGGTGGCCGGGTGTGTTCATCATCGTCATTGCGCTGAGCGTCAACTTCATCGGGGACGGCCTGCGCGATGCGTTCGATCCCCGCCAGAAGAAGATGCCGTCGCCTCGTGCGCTCGCCCGGGCGGCCGTCCGCCGGGCCCGCGACAAGCGCGTCTCGGTCTAGCGGTGGCCCCGGTGCTCCAGGCGGCGCTGCTCCAGGCAGTGCAGCTACACGACCATGCCGGCCACGGTACCCGCGAGAAGCCCGCCGAGCACGGCAATGGTGGCCCAGTGCACGGTGACCTTCAGCGATCCGGGTTCAACGACCCCGCTGTCCAGGTGGCCGGCATCGCGCAGCGCTTCCCAGCGCCGGCGCAGCACGAAGGCTACCTGGCCGGAGGCGGTGCTCACCGAATCGCCGGGGCGCACGCTGCGGCCCGGCCCGTAGGCGGTCTCGCCCAGGTTCCGCACATCGGCCCTCTCAATCGCAACTGCTCCGCGGATGCCTGGGCTCGGCGCGGCCCAGACCGGGATCTTCCGTTCGGGAGTGAACAGGGTCAGGCTGAACCGGGTGTCGATGCGCAGGATCGCGGGCCACGGCACCTCGAACGTGCGCAGCACGTTGACGACCGTGACGCCGTGATCGTCGATCAGGATCCGGGGACGCCAGAACACGGCGATCGCCAGGGCGCTGAAGAAGGCCAGCGGCCAGACCGTGCGGAGAAGGTTGGCCCAGTCGCCGGCAACGGCGAGGCCGGCCAGCCCGATCAGGCACAACACGACGATCACCGCGGCGAGGACACGCCCGAACATGGGGTGAAATTGGAACGACTCTGTCAGCACACCCTTAGTTTCGCAGATAGCCCGCTTCACCCAGACAGGATGGCAAGCAATGACTGATCCAGCGACCGTCGCACTGAGCGACGACATGGTTTTCGACACCCTCCCCGAGATCGTGCTCGAAGTGAAGGACCTCGACGTCGACTTCTGGGTAGAGGGCGAGCTGTACCCGGCCGCCATCGACATGAACTATGAGGTGCGCCGCGGCGAAGTCCTCGCGATCGTGGGCGAGTCCGGCTCCGGCAAGAGCACGGGGACCATGGCGCTGCTCGGCCTGCTGCCGTCGAACGCGCGTGTCACCGGCTCGATCACCCTGCTCGGAAAGCAGTTGCGGGGCATCCCCGAGGCGGAGCTGCGCAAGGTGCGCGGCAACGCGATCGCGACGATCTTCCAGGAGCCGATGACGGCCCTGAACCCGGTCTACACGGTTGGTTTCCAGATCACCGAAGCCCTGCGCTCGCACTTCGACCTCTCCCCGCACGAGGCGAAGGAGCGCGCGATCGAGCTCCTCACCATGGTTGAGATGCCGAACCCGTCGGAGTCCTTCAACAAGTACCCGCACCAGTTGTCGGGCGGACAGCGTCAGCGGGCCATGATCGCCCAGTCGATTTCCTGCGACCCGGTCCTGCTCATCGCCGACGAGCCGACCACGGCGCTCGACGTGACGGTCCAGGCGGAAATCCTCGACCTGCTCCGCAACCTGCACAAGCGGCTCGACAGCGCCATCATCCTGATCACCCACGACATGGGTGTCGTCGCCGACCTCGCCGACCGGGTGATGGTGATGAAAGACGGGATCACGGTGGAGTCCGGCGTCATCGACGACATCTTCAACCGGCCGCAGCATCCGTACACCAAGCAGCTGCTCGCGGCGGTCCCGCACCTCGGCCAAGGCATCGAGCTCACCGAGCGCCCGCAGGCCTTCCGCGCTGTGGACGCGAAGCCGGTGCTCGACTTTCAGAACGTGGCGATCGAGTACCCCAAGCGTGGGCGGATCCCGGCCTTCCGTGCCGCGGACGAGATCAACTTCCAGGTCTTCCCGGGCGAGATCGTCGGCCTCGTGGGGGAGTCAGGGTCGGGCAAGACCACCCTGGGCCGCGCGGCCGTCGGACTGCTGCCGATCCGCGAGGGGACCCTCATTTCGTGCGGCATCGACATCTCGAAGGCCGGCATGCGCGACCTTCGCCCCCTTCGCCGCAAAGCGGGCATCGTCTTCCAGGATCCGGCATCGTCGCTGAACCCACGGATGCCCATCGGCGAGTCGATCGGGGAGCCGCTCTACCTGTCGCGGGAGGCCAGGGGTGCCGATCTCGACAAGCGGGTGCAGACCCTGCTCGAGCAGGTCGAACTGCCCACGAGCTACCGCAACCGGTTCCCGCACGAACTCTCCGGCGGCCAGAAGCAGCGCGTCGGCATCGCCAGGGCGCTCGCCCTGCACCCCGATCTGCTCGTCGCCGACGAGCCGACCAGCGCCCTGGACGTGTCAGTTCAGGCTCGATTCCTCGAGCTTTTGCAGGAGCTGCAGGGCCGTTTGGGCTTCGCCTGCCTGTTCATCAGCCACGACCTGGCGGTCGTCGATGCGCTGTCGCACCGCATTGCGGTGATGCATAAGGGTAAACTAGTCGAACAGGGGACTAGCGACCAGATTCTTCGTGCCCCCAAGGACCCTTATACCCAGCGCCTAATCAGCGCCGTGCCTGTGCCTGACCCCGCCGAGCAACGAGCTCGCCGCGAGGCTCGCCAGATTGCGAAACGACAAAACAAGGAATAGAACTTATGGCGATTGCCACGCGCAATAACCTCCGGAACGTTGCAATCGTTGCCCACGTTGACCACGGCAAGACAACGCTGGTGGACGCGATGCTCAAGCAGACGAACTCCTTCGCAGACCACTCCCATGTGGAAGAACGCGCGATGGACTCGAATGAGCTCGAGCGCGAAAAGGGCATCACGATCCTCGCGAAGAACACCGCGGTGTCCTACAAGGGGCTGCACGCGACCGACGGTCCGATCACGATCAACGTGATCGACACCCCCGGCCACGCCGACTTCGGTGGCGAGGTGGAGCGCGGGTTGTCGATGGTTGACGGCGTCGTCCTGCTCGTCGACGCGAGCGAGGGCCCGCTGCCGCAGACCCGTTTCGTGCTCCGCAAGGCGCTCGAGGCTCACCTGCCCGTCATCCTGCTGGTCAACAAGACCGACCGCCCCGACGCGCGCATCGACGAGGTCGTGGCCGAGAGCCAGGACCTGTTGATCGGCCTCGCCAGCGACATGGCCGACGACGTGCCCGACCTCGACCTCGACGCGATCCTCGACGTTCCCGTCGTCTACGCCTCCGGACGTAACGGCGCGGCGAGCAGCAACAAGCCCGAGAACGGCCAGCTGCCCGACAACGATGACCTCGAGCCTTTGTTCGAAGCCATCCTCAAGCACATCCCGGCGCCCCAGTACGATGACGAGCACCCGCTTCAGGCGCACGTCACCAACCTCGACGCCAGCCCGTTCCTCGGCCGCCTCGCCCTGCTGCGTATCTTCAACGGCACGATCAAGAAGGGCCAGACCGTGGCCTGGGTAAAGTCCGACGGCACCGTGGCGAACGTCAAGGTGACCGAGCTGCTGATCACCAAGGCTCTCGACCGCTACCCGACCGAGAGCGCCGGCCCCGGCGACATCGTCGCCGTCGCCGGTTTCGCCGACATCACCATCGGTGAGACCCTGGCCGACCCGGATGACGTTCGCCCGCTGCCGACCATCACGGTCGACCAGCCGGCCATCTCGATGACCATCGGAACCAACACCTCGCCGCTCATGGGCAAGGTCAAGGGCCACAAGCTCACCGCGCGCATGGTCAAGGACCGCCTCGACCGCGAGCTCGTCGGTAACGTCTCGCTCAAGGTCGTCGACATCGGACGCCCCGACGCCTGGGAGGTGCAGGGCCGAGGAGAACTCGCCCTCGCCATCCTGGTCGAGCAGATGCGCCGCGAGGGCTTCGAGCTCACCGTCGGCAAGCCGCAGGTGGTTGTCAAGCGCGTCGACGGCAAGATCCACGAGCCGTACGAGCACCTCACCATCGACTCGCCGGAAGAGTACCTCGGTGCGATCACACAGCTCCTCGCCGCGCGCAAGGGCCGCATGGACAACATGGCCAACCACGGCACCGGCTGGGTTCGGATGGAGTTCATCGTTCCGTCCCGCGGCCTGATCGGCTTCCGCACCCAGTTCCTCACCGACACCCGCGGCACCGGAATCGCCAACGCGATCTTCCACGGCTACGAGGAGTGGGCCGGAACCATCGTCACCCGCAGCAACGGATCGATCGTCGCCGACCGTTCCGGTGTGGTCACCCCGTTCGCGATCATCGCGCTGCAGGAGCGGATGTCATTCTTCGTCAACCCGACCGAAGAGGTCTACGAGGGCATGGTGATCGGCGAGAACTCGCGCGCCGACGACATGGACGTGAACATCACCAAGGAGAAGAAGCTGACCAACATGCGTCAGTCCACCTCCGACACGTTCGAGTCGATGACCCCGTCCAAGCAGCTGACCCTCGAGGAGTGCCTCGAGTTCGCCCGCGAGGACGAGTGCGTCGAGGTCACGCCCGCCATGGTGCGCATCCGCAAGGTCGAGCTCGCGGCATCCGCCCGCCAGCGCCAGACGTCACGCCTGAAGAAGCAGGACGCCAACTAGGCACCCCCCTGCCCCATCCGCGAACCCGCAGTTGTGCGCGCTAAATCGTCGATTTAGCCTGCACAACTGCGGGTTCGCGCCATTTTGTATGAGGAAAGCAGAACCATGAAGACCATCAGCAGGCAGAGCCTGAGCGTCTCGCTCGCCATCGTCATCGCCGTAGCGGGCGTTCCGCTGCTCACCGGCTGCTCGGCCGAAGGCGCCGTCAACGGCGCCGTCCAGGGCGCGACCGGCGGGGACGTCAGCCTCGGCGGGAAGCTGCCCACGGGCTGGCCGGACGAGGTCGCCGTCATTGACGGGGAACTCCTCTTCGGCGCCCGCGGCGCCGGCGACAACAAGGACGGCTGGGTCGTGACGGTGAAGTCCGACGCCACCGACCCCCTCGAAGAGGCCAGGAAGACGCTCGAGGATGCCGGCTTCGTCGGTGACACGCGCGTCTCGGCCGGCGACGCCAGCGTCGTCGCGATGAAGAACGACACCTATACCGTCGTCGTCGCCAGCAACTCCGACGGCCTGCTCTACACGGTCAGCCCGGGCTAATCCGCCCCGCGGGCGCCGCTACGCGCTGAGTTGCGGAGAAAGTACCTTCGTTTTCGGATTGAGGGTACTTTCTCCGTAACTCAACCTGACGGGCGCCGGGTCAGGCGAAGAGGGCCTGCCCGATGTATGCGCCGTCCCGGGCGCCGGGCGGCACGGCGAAGAGCGCCGACCCGACGTGCCGGGTGTATTCGTTCATCGCGTCGTTCCTGGCCAGGCTCAGCTGCACCGCGGAGAACTGCTCCGGCGACCGCTGGAAACTGATGAAGAACAGGCCGGCATCGAGCCGGCCGAGTTCGTCGTTGCCGTCGACGAAGTTGTACCCCCGGCGCAGCATCCTGCGCCCCTCGTTCCGGGACGGATGCGCGAGCCGCACGTGGGCGGCCTTGTCGATCAGTGGGGCGTCGTCCGGGCCGGCTTTGTCGAAGTCGGGCTCGGTGAACTCCGATCCGCCCGACAGTGGGGCGCCCTCGCCCTTGCTGCGGCCGATGATCGCCTCCTGTTCGCGCAGGATCGTGCGGTCCCAGGTCTCGATCGTCATCCGGATGCGCCGGGTCACCAGGTAGGAGCCCCCGGCCAGCCAGGCGGGGCCGTCCCCGGACTGCACCCAGACCTGCTCGTCCACCGCCGCGGGTTCCTCGGCCTTGATGTTCGCTGTGCCGTCCTTGAACCCGAACAGGTTTCGCGGGGTGGCCTGGCTCGTGCTGGTGGACGAGGTGCGCCCGAAGCCCAGCTGTGACCAGCGGATGGCCGCCTTGCCGAACGCTATCCGGGACAGGTTGCGCACCGCGTGCACGGCCACCTGGGGGTCGTTCGCGCAGGCCTGGATACAGAGGTCGCCGCCGCCCTGGCCCTCCTCGAGCATGTCGCCGGGGAAGTGCGGGAGATCGACGAGGTCGGCGGGGCGCTGGGAGGCGAGGCCGAAGCGGTCGGTGCCATCCTTCGCCTCGAACAGGGTCGGCCCGAAGCCGAAGGTGATCGTCAGGCCCGCGGGCTCCAGGCCGAGCGCCTCCCCGGTGTCTTCCGGGGGCGCGTCGTAGGGCCCGTCGACGGCGCCGAACTCTCCGACGTCCCGGCCTGCGGTCATGGCCGCCGCCGCGACGGTCCAGTCACGCAGAAGTGCGATCAGGTCCGCGCGGCTGGTGCCCGGGCTGAGGTCGAAGGACGCGAAGTGCAGGCGGTCCTGGGCAGGGGTGACAATGCCGGCCTGGTGCCGGGCGTAGAACGGGTAGCCGGCCGCCGTGCCGGCGCCCCCGGTCGCTGCGATGACCGTGCGGTCACCGGCGACCCCCAGCCCGAGCCCGGCGATGCCGGCTCCGGCCAGGCCGAGCAGTCCGCGGCGGGACAGGCCGCG
>NZ_SOHC01000002.1:0-83286 GCF_004403955.1 Cryobacterium sp. TMT1-2-1 | reverse complement strand
CTCGCCACTCGCTACGACAAACTCGCCCTCACCTACCGCGGAGGCGTCGTCCTCCGTGCCATCACCATCTGGTTACACGAATTAGGAGACACGCCCTAGCGCTGAACGATCCGCCGACAGGGGCGGCGAGGCCGACCGGCCTCGCCGCCCCTGTCGCATGATTGCCCGGAGTAGGATGCGCATGCGCATTTTGCCGGGCGGACGGAGGCCTCGAGTGAAGTCGGGAGCCCCGCAGTGGACGGCCTGGCAGGTTGTGGTCGGATTCGGCGCGATCAGCCTCATGGTCGACGTGGTCGCCGACGGCGCGCGCTCCGTTGCCGGCCCGTTGCTCGGCGAGCTCGGGGCCACGGCCCTGGTCGTTGGCCTGGTGACCGGCGCGGCCGAGGCCCTCGGTTACACCCTGCGGCTGGCCACCGGCCCCCTGGTCGATCGCACCGGCCGATACTGGGGTTTCACGATCGTCGGATACGCCGTGACCGGGCTGAGTGTGCCCCTCCTCGCGTTCACCCCGTTCCTGGGCGCGATCGGGCTCTCGGTGGCCGCCACGCTCATCCTGCTCGAGCGCACGGGCAAGGCTGTGCGCACCCCGGCCAAGACGGTCCTGCTCGGCTTCGCGGCCGGCGCCGTCGGCCGCGGGCGCGGGTTCGCCGTGCACAAGCTGTTCGACCAGCTCGGCGCTTTCGGCGGCCCACTGCTCGTCGCCGCTCTCATCGCCACGACCGGGAGCCTCTGGCCCGCGTTCGCGGCGCTATCGATTCCCGCAGTGCTCGCGTTCGCAATGTTGTTGTGGATGCGAAGCCGGGTGCCGGACCCGAGCGTGTACGAGCCCGGACAGGTCTCCGACGAGACTGCGGTTGCCGGGCGGGAGGACGAAACCGAGGCCACGGTGCGTGGCGGGGCCGCGGCACCCGTCGGGAGCGCCGGGCAGGACGGCCTGCCGCTCACCTTCCTGCTCTTCTCCGTCTCGACCGGATTGATCATGTTCGGGCTGGTGGGCTTCGGCGTCATCTCGTTCCATCTCATCGACTCGGACCTGGTCGAGCTCGCCGCTGTGCCGCTGGTGTTCGCGGCCGGTACGCTCGCCGCCGCGGCGGCGGCCCTCGGCAGCGGCTGGGCCTACGACCACATCGGTGGAGCGGTGCTGCTCGTTGTCCCGTTCCTCGTGGCGGGGGTCCCGGCGCTCTCGCTCTCCCCGACACTGGCGGGGGCGCTGCTCGGTGTGGTTCTCTGGGGTGCGGCCATGGGCGTCCAGGACTCGACGGTGAAGGCGCTGGTGGCCGATCTGGTGCCCTCGCCTCGGCGCGGCACCGCGTACGGGGTGTTCGCGGTGTTCCAGGGCGCCGGCGCCTTCGCGGGCGCCGCGTTCGCGGGCGCGCTCTACCCGGATGCGGCGCAGTTGAGCCTGATCACGGTGCCGGCGCAGGCGGTCGCCCTGGTGCTGCTCATCGCGGTGGTCCGACGCCAACGACGGCTGGCGCGGGTCCCCGCCCCGGACTGAATCCCACCGTGTCGGCGCAGTAGGATCGGGTGAGACCTGCCGATGACACATTCGAAAGCCGCCCCGCCGCCCGTCAGACGCATTGTCGACGAAGGCCTGCTCATCGCGATTTCCGCGGTGCGCATGGCGGTGAAGAACGCCATCATCGTCGGTGCCCTGCGCGAGCACAACGACTACGATCCGGCCAGGTATGCCCGGGCGGCGCAGCACGAACTGCACGTGCTCGCACGCCAGAACGAGGAGTACGGCAAACGCGTGCGCGGGCTCAGGAAGGTGCTCGCCCGGTCCGGGCGGGTGCACCTGCTCACCGAAGACGAGCGAGCCGACATCAGTCAATTCGCGCTTCGGCGCCGTGTGCACAAGAAGCTCGCCCTCGCCCTGGACGCCGTGGCCGCCGATGACGCCCAGGTCGCCCGCATCGTTGAGGATGCCCGACAGGCCGCCAGCGCGGAGATCCGTGACGCAGTGTCCGCACGGCTCATCCGGCTGGCCATCGATCGGCGGGATCCCGACTACGAAGAGCGACGTGCCGAGCGCATCGAGGTGTTCAAGCTTGTGAACCTGGCCCTGCTGAAGGCGGCGCATTCCGCCCGGAACGGCACAGCCCACAACGAGTACTGACGCCGGCCGCATTGCGGCCGGGACGCATCGTCGCCAGGGGGCTTGCGGGGCGCGCAAACCGAGAGAATGCTGGGGGTGTTCCTCGGAATATTCACGAATCCATCGTGACTTTGATAGGAGGCACCTCATGTTTAAATCCCCGAACCGCATCCTCGGGATCATCTTCGGAGCGGTCTATATCCTGGTCGGCCTGTGGGGCTTCACGGTGACCAGCACCGTCGGATTCATGACGACGTCCGGCGAATTGCTCATCGGGGTCTTCGAGGTCAACCCGCTGCTCAACGTGGCCCACCTGATCCTGGGTGCCGCCCTGCTGATCGCTGGACTGGCCGGAGTGATGGCGGCGAAGATCGCCAACGGCACGGTCGGTGCGCTGCTTCTCGTCGTCGGCATCGTCGGGTTCTTCATTGTGGACACGACGATGAACGTCCTCGCCCTGAACACGGCCGACCACTACCTGCACCTGGTGAGCGCCGTTGTGCTGGTGGCGGTTGCACTGGCCGCGGAACGGACCCTGACGAGTGACGCGATGGCGCCCGCAGAGCAGCGCGCCCAACGCCGCACCAGCGACACCGACTAGCCGATCGACACCGACTAACATCGACACCGACTAACTCAGAGCAGGCGCAAGCCGACGGATGTCGTGATCGGCTCCCTCTGCCCTCCGGAGTGCACGATGTCGGAACCGTGGACGGTGAGCTGGCTGGCGTGGCACCGCAAGGCCGCCGTCACGGTTCCGACGTGCGCGTCGAGGCCGAACCACTCGGTTTCGAGGCCGGGGGTGTGCACGATTTCGGCGAACGGGGTGCCGTGGGCTCGGGCGGCCGCCAGCGCGGCCTCGTGCATGCGCACGTGGTCGGGGTGGCCGTAGCCTCCGCCGCTGTCGTAGCTGATCACCAGTGTCGGGCGCAGGTGCGCGATGAGGGCGGCGACATCATCCGTCACCTCGCCCAGCGCCGTTCGCACCAGGGCGTCGTCGTCGGTGTCCTCCGCGGCTCCGGCGAGTCCGGGTCGGATCCAGGTCATTCCCGAATCGCGGTAGCGTCGAGGCGCGAGGCCGTCCGCGCGCGCCGGAGGATCGCCGAGCCAGAACCGCCGGGCGATGCCGAGGGTGTCCGCGGCACGCTGCAGTTCGCGTTCGCGTTCTCGGGTGAGCGCATCCGTGCCCGCGAGGGCCGACAGCGGCCCCCGCACCACTTCGCCTCGTTCGCCTCGCGTTGCGGTCAGCAGCGAAACCCTGGTGCCGCGCGTGACCAGCTCGGCGATGAGCACCCCCGTTGAAATCGTCTCGTCGTCGGGATGCGCGTGCACGAACAGAACCGACGGCGCGGCGTCGAGAATGCTCATGCGCGGGCGAGCGTGTGCCGCACGCTGGTCGGGCCCGGCCGGAGGAGGGCGGCGTACACGGTCAGCAGGCCTTCGGCGGAACGCAGCCAGTCGAAGTGTTCGGCGCGGTCGCGGGCGGCCAGGGACAGCCGCCGGGCCAGCCCCGGGTCCGCCAGGATCCTGGTGATGGCCCCGGCCCACGCGGCGGGGTCGCGCGACTCGACGACCAGGCCCGTCTCGCCGTTGACGACGGCTTCCCGCAGGCCCCCGGATGCCGCGGCGACGACGGGCACGCCACTCGCCGCGCCTTCCAGGGCAACGAGCCCGAACGTCTCAGAGTGCGAGGGGATGAGCACCACGCGGGCGCCGCGCAGCAGCGCCGCGAGGTCGGTGCGGGGCTGCGGGCCGACGAAGCGCACCCCGGCCCCGATCCCGCGGCCGGCGGCGAGCGCCCGGAGCTCCTCCACGTAGCCGTCGAAATCGGACGAGGCGTCGCCGGCGATGACGAGTTCGGGCCGGAGAGGCTCCGGCACTGCCGCGATCGCTTCGATCGCGAGGTCAAGGCCCTTCAACGGCTGCAGGCGCGCGGCGACGACGGCGTAGCCGCGGCCGTGCGACGGTTCGACTGCCGGGCGGAACAGCGTGCCGTCCACCCCGGGCGGCACGACCGCGATGCGATCCGCTTCGCCGCCGAGGCGTTCCACGACGGTCGCCGCCTCCGCGTCGCTGATCGCCACGACGGCATCCGACTCCCGGGCCAGCCAGGCCTCACCCATCATGCGCCCCGCGGATTCCGCGCGTTCGCCCCAGGACAGCGGCGTCGACTCGTCGGCGGCAATGCTGTGAAAGCTCTGCACATGCGGAATCCCGAGTTGGCGGGCGAGGGGGAGCGCCGCCATGCCCGAGAACCAGTGGTGCGAGTGGATGAGGTCGTACGGTCCCAGCGCGGCCATGCGTATCCGGAACTCATCGATGAACGCCTCATGGTCGCCCTTGGCCACCGGTTCGGCCGGTCCCGCGTCGAGGAAGCGCAGCGTGACCCCGGGCGTGAGCTGCTGGTCGCCCGGCGCCTCGAACGACGAACGGCGGGTGAGGATGTCGACGGTGTGACCCAGCGACGCCATCGCCTCGGCCTGGTGGCGCACGACGACATTCATGCCGCCGGCATCGCCCGAGCCGGGCTCGGCGGCCGGCGAGGTGTGCAGGCTGACGAGTGCGATGCGCAAGGGAGCTGGGGAGTGGAGCACCCGGGAATCTTAACCGATGGGGGTGTGAATCACCCGGCCCGCAGAGGGGCTGTCCGGGGTTCGGCGCGAAGGCGAGTAAACTCAAAGGTTGGATTTGAAGGGGTGTGTGAGTGGTCGACCAGGAACTGCAGCGGGAACAGGACTATGTCGCGACGCTGTACGCGCGGCTGGACGCGTTGCAGCGTGAGGCCGAGCAGCAGCTCACGGCCGTGCGCATGCTCAATGTCGGCGGCAACCACCAGTCTCGTTCCGAGCGCGACACGTTTGCCCGCCTGTATGAAGACCGGATCGTGCAGCTGCGCGAGGTGGACGACCGCCTCGCCTTCGGCCGGCTGGAGACCGCACCCGACGAGAGCGGCGAACCGGTCTACCGCTACATCGGACGGGTCGGCCTGCGCGACGAAGACCTGAGCCCCCTGCTCCTGGACTGGCGCGTGCCGCAGGCGAGCGCGTTCTACCAGGCCACCGCCGCGACGCCGCTCGGGGCACGGGCCCGCCGCCACCTGCTGTCCAAGGGGCGCCGGATCATCCGGATCGAAGACGAGATCCTCGACGCCGAGCTGCTGGAGCGCGATGCGGCTTCGAACCACCAGGGCGAGGGTGCCCTGCTCGCCGCCCTGACCGCGCAGCGCACCGGGCACATGTCCGACATCGTCTCCACCATCCAGGCCGAGCAGGACCGGATCATCCGCTCCGACCTCAAGGGTGTCCTCGTCGTGCAAGGGGGGCCCGGCACCGGCAAGACCGCCGTGGCCCTGCACCGCGCGGCGTACCTGCTCTACACGCACCGCGATCGTCTGAAGAACTCCGGTGTGCTCATCGTCGGCCCGTCCCCGTCCTTCCTGCAGTACATCGAGGCCGTCCTGCCGTCGCTGGGCGAAACCGGCGTGGTACTGGCCTCGGTCGGCCAGCTCTACCCCGGCGTCGAGGCGACCCGCGAGGACGCCCCGGCCGTGGCCGCACTCAAGGGCCAGACCTTCATGGCGGATCTCATCGCCCGCGCGGTGAGATCCCGCCAGCGTGTGCCCGCAGCCCCGCAGCAGCTCATCGTCAACGGCGACCGGCTGACCCTGCAGCCGCAGCTGATCGAGAACGCCATCCATCGCGCCCGGGTGGGCGGCAAGCCGCACAACGAAGCCCGCGTCGCCTTCGTGAAGAGCGCGCTGAACGCCCTCTCTCGCGAGTGGCTCGCGCAGCTGCAGGCGCAGGGCCGGTCGATGGACGACACAGACCTGCCCATGCTGCGCGAGGACCTCCGCCTGGCCGACGACGTGCGGGTGGCCCTGAACACGGCCTGGCTGCCGCTCACGCCGGAGAAGCTGCTGCAGGACCTGTACGCACGCCCGCAGTGGCTCGCCCAGCTGACCCCGCGCTGGAAGCCCGAGCAGCGCGCGCTCCTGCAACGCCCCCGCGACGCCGAGTTCACGATCGCCGACATCCCCCTGCTCGACGAGGCGGCCGAGTATCTCGGCGAGTACAACGTCGTCGACGCGGCCGCGAAGCGAGCGCAAAAGGAACAGCGGGCGCGCGACATCGAGAACGCCGAACTGGCCATCTCGAACATGAAGGTGAAGGGGCTCGTCAACGCGAAGGCGCTCGCCGACAACTTCGCCGAACTGGGCGATCGGGCGACGACGGCGGAACGCGCCGCGCTGGACCGCAGCTGGACCTACGGCCATGTCGTGATCGACGAAGCCCAGGAGCTCTCTCCGATGCAGTGGCGGCTTGTCTTGCGCCGCGGTCCGCTCCGGTCGTTCACGATCGTCGGCGACATCGCCCAGGCGGCGTCGGCGGCGTCGGCCGGCAGCTGGAAGGACGCGCTCAGACCCGTCCTGCAGTCGTCGCTCGAAGCCGACCGCTGGCGTCTCGAGGAGCTCACCGTGAACTACCGGACCCCGAGCCAGATCGCCCAGGTCGCCGAGACCGTGGCGATGGCGCACGACCTGCCGATCACGCCGTCCCGCGCGGTGCGCGCGAGCGAATGGCCGGTGGAGACGGTGACGGATGTCGCCGAGGCCATCCGTCGCGACCGCGCCCTCGAGGCCGGCGGGACCCTCGCGGTGATCGTCGTCGACGCCGCCATCGATGCCCTGCACGAAGCGCTGGCCGCCGAATTCGACGGCCTGGTGGGCCGCGGGCCGGCCGGCCTCACGCGCGACATCGCGCTGCTCACCCCGCGGGACGCCAAGGGGCTCGAGTTCGATGCGGTGATCGTGGTCGATCCGACGGCCATCGTCGCGGCATCCGAGCGCGGCGCCGGCGCCCTGTACGTGGCGATGACCCGGTCAACGCAACGCCTGTACCTGGTCTCCGACGGGCCGCTGCCGGCCGGTTTCTAGACCGACTGGGCCGTCCGATCCGCCAGGGCAGCGAGTTCCGCTTCCAGGCGTTCGACGTCGTCCCGGTGGCACAGTTCGGTTCCCGGCGTCATCGTGGTGGCCGTTCCGGCGGCAACGGCAGAGCGGAAGGCCGAATCCGGCTCATGACCCTGCGCCATCCGCAGCACGAACGCGCCGACGAAACTGTCGCCGGCCCCCACGGTGCTCCGCACGCGCACGCGCGGCACGGGGAGACGGAGGATCCCGGTTGACGAGGCGAGCACGGCTCCCGCCGCACCCAGCGAGAGGGCGACGAATTCCGCCGAACCCTGGGCGACGAGGGCGGAAGCCGCCTCGACCTGGCTCTGCACGGAGTCGAGCGGCGCACCCATGTGCTCAGCCAGTTCGCGCCGGCTGGGTTTGACCAGGAACACTCCTTCCGCGAGGGCTTCGGCCAGCGCCGGACCGGAGGCATCCACCAGGCATCGCGCATCGCGTGCGCGAGCCAGGCTGGCCACCCGCGCGTAGAAATCGTGGGGAACCCCCGGCGGCAGGCTGCCGCTGGCGACCACGTACCCGGCCGCCGGGATCGCCTCCTCGACGGCCGCCAGGCAGGCACGCCACTCGGCTTCACTCAGCTCGGGCCCCTGCAGCACGAAGCGATACTGCTTGTCCGTGGACGACTCGTCCACCGTGAAGCTCTCTCGCGTGCTCCCGGCTATCGGCACCGCCACCGCCGGCACTCGTTCGGCTTTGATCAGCTGGCGGTAGGCCTCCCCGGTGGGACCGCCCACGGCATAGACCGCGAGCGCCTGCCCGCCGAGCCGCTGCACCACCCGGGCCACGTTGACCCCGCCGCCGCCCGGGTCGAGTCGGGTCGGGCCGCAGCGCAGCTTCTGGTCGTTGGTCACCTCGTCGATGGAGGTGCTGACGTCGAGGGCCGGGTTCACGGTGACGGTGAGGATCGGCCGCATCGACGTGGGCCAGGATGCAGCCATGACCCGGTCCTCCATCCGTTTCGAGGGCTCCGGGATCGCGAGTCCAGCGCCCCATCAGTGTGCGAGCAAATCTCACCTTGGGGGATCGTGACGCCATCGTCAAGCCCCTTGTTCGCCTCATCGGCATCTTGTGTACTTGATTTCACCAACAAACCGGAGGCGTCATGGATGGCAATGTTTTTGCGAACGGATCTGATCTTGAAATCGTGGAGATCTCCCCGACCGAATGGCGAGTGAGCGCCCAGGGCGTTGCGGAGCAGACTCCTGCGGCGATTCTCGGCTTCATCCGGCAAGTTGGAGCCTTTTTCGAGGTGATGAGCCTCGACCGGTGGCGGGAAAGGACCTACTTCTCCTCGTTCACGCGAGCCGCGGAGACTCTCGCGCAGGGGATGAGAGCACGCATGAACGAAGCGGTGATCGCCTAGGCGCCACAGCATGAGCGAAGTCGCCCCCGAGGATGCTCGGGGGCGATTTCTCATTTGCCGGGCCCGCCGGTCCAACCACGTCCCGGGTTCCGGAGGATTGTGCGTCGGGAATGAAACGCCGCCTGCGACGTTAACTTGAGTCAAGGCAACTCAAGTTTCACGTCCCAGGAGGTCAGATGCCCATATTCTTCGGTCCGGCAGGGTCAGGCGAGGGTTCGTTCGACGAATTCATCGCCCGCTACCTTCAGGGTCAGCCCGCGGCTCAGTCCGGGCGTCCCATCGACATCACCCGGCTGCTCAGCCGCCGCACGCACGAGGTGCTCGCCCAGGCCGCCCAATTCGCGATCGACCACGGCCACCCCGACGTCGACGCCCTGCACATCCTCAGGGTCATGGCCCCGCAGACGCCCGCCTCCGACGCCATCCGGCGCACCGGGGCGGACCCCGCGGCCATAGCGAAGGCAGTCGAGCAGCGTCTGCCGGAAACGTCGGCCCAGCGGTCGGCGGCCGCGCCGTCGCTCACGCACTCGGCCCAGCGCGCACTGCTTGATGCCCACCAGGTCGCGCGCGCCTTCGGCTCGACCTACATCGACCCCGAGCACCTGTTCTACGCATTCGTCGTGAACCAGGATGCGCCCGCGGGGCAGGTCCTGGCCGCCGCCGGGGTGACGCCGGAATCGCTGCAGGCGGGCGCGGGCGAGGACCAGGCGGGTGACACGGTCACGAGCCGGCCGGCGGCATCCGAGAACTCCGACACGCCGATGCTCGACAGCTACGGCACGGACCTCACCGCGCGGGCCCGCGCGGGCGAACTCGACCCGGTGATCGGCCGCTCGGATGAGATTGAGCAGACCATCGAGATCCTCTCGCGGCGCACCAAGAACAACCCGGTGCTGATCGGCGAGGCCGGCGTGGGCAAGACCGCCATCGTCGAAGGCCTCGCGCAGGCGATCGTCGACGGCCAGGTCCCCGAACAGCTGCGGGGAAAGCGTGTGATCGCGCTCGACCTTGCCGCCATGGTCGCCGGTACCCGCTACCGCGGCGATTTCGAAGAACGCCTGACCGGCCTGATGGATGAGATCAGCGCTCGCACGGACGAACTCATCGTGTTCATCGACGAACTGCACACCGTCGTCGGTGCCGGCGGCGCCGGCGAGGGCGGCATGGATGCCGGCAACATCCTGAAGCCGCGCCTGGCCCGCGGAGAACTGCACGTGGTCGGGGCCACCACCCTGAAGGAATACCGCAAGGTCGAGAAGGACCCGGCGCTGGAACGACGCTTCCAGCCGGTACGGGTGGGGGAGCCGAGCCTCGAGGATGCCGTGCAGATCCTCGCCGGGCTGCAGGGCCGTTACGAGCAGCACCACGGTGTTCTGTACACCGCCGAGGCGATCCGTGCCGCGGTCGAGATGTCGGCGCGCTACATCACCGACCGCTTCCTGCCGGACAAGGCCATCGACCTCATCGACCAGGCCGGCGCGCGCCTGCGGCTGAAGCGGGGCGTGCGCGTCGATCCGGCCGCGTTGCGCGAGCAACTCGCGGCCCTCGAGACAGCCAAGAGCGCAGCCGTCGCTGCGGAGCACTATGAAGAGGCGTCGCGGCTGCGCGACGAAATGGAGGGCGTCCAGGGGAAGATCGCGTCCGCCGAGTCGGCACCTGTCGCGGATGCCTCGGACTCCCAGGCGCCACCGACCGGGATTGGACCGGCGGTCGTCGGAGACGCGCAGATCGCCGAGATCATCGCCCGGGCCACGGGCATCCCGGCCAGCCGGCTCACCGCGGGCGACCGCGAACGCCTGGGCCGGCTGGAAGACGACCTGCACGAGCGGGTCATCGGTCAGGATGACGCGGTGACGGTGATCGCCAAGGCCGTGCGGCGCAACCGCACCGGCATGGGAGACGCCCGCAGGCCCGTCGGAAGCTTCCTGTTCCTCGGACCGACCGGCGTCGGCAAGACCGAGCTCGCCAAGGCCCTGGCCGAATCGTTGTTCGGCGACGAGAATGCGATGCTGCGCT
This sequence comes from Cryobacterium sp. TMT1-2-1, assembly GCF_004403955.1. Taxonomy (NCBI): domain Bacteria; kingdom Bacillati; phylum Actinomycetota; class Actinomycetes; order Micrococcales; family Microbacteriaceae; genus Cryobacterium; species Cryobacterium sp. TMT1-2-1. Next base: position 72,837 of record NZ_SOHC01000002.1, on the reverse strand, counting down.
TCGATATGAGCGAATTCGGCGAACGGCACACCGTGAGCCGGCTCGTCGGGGCTCCTCCCGGGTACGTCGGCTACGACGAGGCCGGGCAGCTCACCGAACGCGTGCGGCGCAACCCGTACTCGGTCGTGTTGCTCGACGAAGTGGAAAAGGCGCACCCCGACGTGTTCAACCTGCTGCTGCAGGTGCTCGATGACGGGCGCCTGACCGATGGGCAGGGGCGCACGGTGGACTTCCGCAACACGGTGGTGATCATGACCTCGAACATCGGGTCGGAGTTCCTCGCGAGTCGGAGCGGCGCCCTCGGTTTCACCACGGAAACCGACGGCGCCGGGAACGGTTTCGGTTCTGAGAAGGCGCTGCGCGACCGGGTCATGGGCAAGCTCCGCGAGGCCATGCGGCCGGAGTTCCTCAACCGGATCGATGAGATCGTCCTCTTCCGCAAGCTCGACCGGGAGCAGTTGCACCGGATCGTGCGGCTGCTGCTGGGCCAGACCGAATCGCGCCTCCAGTCCCAGGGCATCGGCCTCACGGTGAACGATGATGCGGTCGACTGGATCGCCGACCGCGGCTACGAACCGGAGTACGGGGCCCGGCCCCTGCGCCGGGTGATCCAGCGCGAGCTGGACGACCGGATCGCCGATCTCCTGGTCGCTTCCGAGCTGCAGGAGGGCGGGCAGGTCACGGTCTCCGTCGACGGTGACTCGCTGCGCATCGACGCGGGCACGGAACGGATGCCCCTGGCGGCGTAGACCGAGAGGGGAAACGAAAAGCCAGGAACATACCTTGATGGTATGTTCCCGGCTTTTCGTTGATCCGGGCCGCAGTGGCGGCCGGAGGACTCAGCGGGAGAACAGCCGGGTGAAGAAGTTTCCGGCAGGCGCGGGGTCATTCTCGTGCCCGCGGCACCTCTGCGCGCTGGACACGCCTCGCATGACCTGGTCGACATGCTGACCGCAGCCCGCCCAGGTCGTCTTGCCACACTTCTTACACGTTACTGCTCGGCACATCCGATGTTCCTTTCGTCAAGCTGTCTCCGCCGACTATACCCCATGGGGTATCGAGATGACTGAAATCGACGTGATTGCGTCAGCTCCGAGCAGGGTCAGCAGCCGGAGCTGGTCGCGGCCTGGTCGAGTTGCAGCACGGCCACGACGTTCTCCACTGTGGCGGAATTCGGATCGTAGCCGACGGGTCGGTAGCAGCTCACGAGCACCAGGCGGTTGGGGATCGCATCCGTCATCTCGTCGTTGTTCTTGTACTCCGCCTTGTTGAGCGTGAGTGTCTTCTGCGTGACGTAACACAGGGTGCCGTTGGCGGTGTCGATGCCCGCAACGTCTCCGGCCTTCATTACTCTGATGCCGTTGAAGACGGCCTCGTCGACCCAGGAATGTCCGTACAGGTAGACCGTGTTGATCGAGTCCGTTCCCGCGGTTCCGCCGGTGATGGTCGTGTCCCACGAGATGGTCGAAAGCTCGGGCGGATCGAAGCCCCCGCGGTCGTCGATCATCTGCTGGGAATACTCCGACACGGCGCCGTCCACTCCGATGGCGGGGACGCGGAGTCGCAGAGGCGCCGAGGCGGCGATGACGAGGTCGGCGGCAGGGGCTGCCGTGGGCGACCCCGTGGGCGACGCCGAGGGCGCCGCCGCGACGGGGGTCCGGCGGACGGGGGCGGGAGTCCCCGCATCCGTGTTCGCCAGGCTGAAGCCAAGCCAGCCGACGGCTACTGCACAGAGCAGCGCCGCCGTGCCGACGAGCAGGGCTTTCCTAGCGACGAGCGCCAGCCTTGCGGGTAGCGAACGCTGCGGTCAGCAGGCCGCCGGCGAGCAGCATGAGGACGCCGCCTCCGAGGAGGAACGTTCCCTGGCTGCCGTTGGCGCCGGGCAGGCCGAATCCGTCCGTCAGGGAGTCGTGCAGGGTGTTCTTCAGCGGCGCGACCGGCGCGACCGGAGTGGTCTCCTCGGGAGTCGCTGCCCCGCTGAGGAAGTTGTTCGTCAGCGTCGCATCGCAGGTGACGCTGGCTCCGCCGCCGTTGGCCGAGTTGTTGCACTGGTTGATCGTGACCGGCAGCAGCGCGCTCTGGGTTGACGGGTGCACGGTGCAGATGACGCCGGTCGCGCCGCCGCCGCCGATTGCGGAATCGTTGCACTGCGTGATCGTCGCGCTGGATGTTGCGGCCGGGAACGGGTCGCAGATCATCGCCGTGCCGCCGCCGGTTGCGGAGCCGACACACTGGTTGACCGTTGCGCCGGTCTGAGCCTGGTCCTTCTCAGCCGCACCGGTGATGTTGTTGACCACGGTCACGGTGCAATCCAGGTTGCCGCCGCCGCCGTTCAGGGCGTAGTTGCACTGGCTGACGTTGCTGGTGAGTGTGTCGAAGGACTCGGTTGAGGCAGGGCCGCACTTGGACGCCCCATTGGCCCCTTCGCACACCGTGGTCGTGACAGTGGAGCTCTCCACCCCGGTGGTCAGGTTCAGGTTGTTCTCCACGGTCACGTCGCAGATGAGTTCCAGGCCCGGGGTGTTGTTGACGCTGTCGCACTGGGCGAAGTCCTGTGCGGACGCTTTCTCCGAAGGAGCGAGGGTGAGGCCCACGACAGCGATGGCAAGCGCCGCGACAAGGACGGAGGCCCTCGCCAGCGAGGACAGGAGGGGGGTGCGTGCACGCACAGGGATCGACGAAGCTGTTAGCACAGCACTCCTAAGGTAGGCCTCAACGCTAGCACGCAGCGGCCCGTTGCCGAGCCAGGCCGGCCGTGTCGCTGGCTATTTGATACCCCGGGGGGTATGATTGTCTTGACCGTTAGACCACTGAAGGAGAAACCTATGTGCAGTCCCGTCCGTTGCAATGTTTGCGCCAAAATCACCTGGGCCGGATGCGGCGAGCACGTCGCCAGCGTCATGGCTGACGTTCCGCCCGCCCAGCGCTGCACCTGCAACTAAGAAGTAAGAGGATGCTCAACGCATCCATCCGCGCCCGCGAAAGCGAGGCGCTCGAGCGACTGGCCGCCACTACTGGCGGCCAGTCGCTTTGTTCTCTCTCCAGGGGGGCGCCGGTGCCCGCCACGAAGTACTACGAGGGGATGGCGGCGGCCCTGGCCGAGGTGCGACGGGCCATCCGACGCCTGCCCGTTGTGCCGGACGATGAATCCGGCAGCCGGCTGGTCCTCGCGGACACCCGTGCCCGCTGGGCGGCGGAGACCGGCGCGCCCGGACGCTCCGGCCCGAGCTGGGCGGGATACCTTGCCGGCGGGATTGATGCCCTGGATCAGCTGGCCGCCGAACAGCCCGGTGCCGTCGCCGATCCCGCGGACTAGCCGGACCCGCGCACAGAGTTCCCCCTGCGCGAACTGATGGGGGAGAGCGAGCAGCACGGCCGCATAGGCCAGCAGGTGCACGGAGTACCAGCCAAAGTTCGGCAGTCGGTGGCGCACGATCACGAGCGATGTCGTGACCACGAGCACGAAGAGGGCGAGGGCGATGAAGGCCTGCGGCATGTCCTGCATGGTGGTGATCATGGCGATGGCCTGGGTCACCGGATCCTGGCGAGCCGCAAGGAGAAGCATGATGAGAAGGAGATCGCCGGCCACGAGGCCCGCGACGATGCCCGCTCCGGTCGGGATGTCGCGGAGGTTCGTGTAGTACGACACGCCGCCATCCGCCAGGAAGAGGGCCAGTACGACAGCGACCGAGAACCAGGCCAGGCCCGCCAGGGAATCGATCCGACGCAGGCGCCGCCGATGGGTGGTGGCGTGCGGGATCGAATCGCTGGTGTGCGTCACCGGAGCGAAACGAGCGGCGCTTTTCTCGGTCATTTCTTCGCAGACTACGCCCGCTCGTTCCAGGCGGGCGCCGAGGCGGGTCAGGCGGCGGGCACTCCGTCGCCGAAGGTGGCCGTCACGGCATATCGGTCGCCCAGGATATGGCTGCAGCGCAGTTCGATCGCGGTTCCCTGGTGGTAGCCGATCCTCTGGATCCGAAACATCGGGGCGCCGACGGCGCAGCCGAGGCGTTCGGCGTCCACTGCCGTCGCGGTGTCCGCGCGAAGCTCTTCCTGGCCGCCGTCCAGCGTGATTCCACAGCGTTCCCGCAGTTCCTTGTACAACGCGGTGTCGGCGAAGTCGACCTCGAGCAGGGCAGCGACCCGCCGGGCCGGGAGCCACACGTTGTCGACCGCGAGCGGCTGCTCGTCGGCGAGTCGCAAACGCGACAAGAAGAGCAACTCCTCCGTCGGCGGCAGGCTCAAGAGCGCGGCGGTGGTCGGATCGGTGACGACCCGGCGCGCAAGCACAATGCTCCGCTGGGTCATTCCGGATGCCTGCACCGACGCGAACAGGCTGGAGACGGGTCCGAAGGCACTCCCGTGCCCACCCATCACCACCCGAGGCTTCCTGCCGCGTTGGGCGGTGACCGACCCTGTCTCCCGCAAGGGTCGGAGGGCGTTCCGGATCGTGCCGCGGCTGACGCCGTAGGTCTGGGCGAGTTCGACTTCGCCCGGAAAACCGTCGCCGTACTCTCCCTCGGCAACGCGAGCCGCGAGATCGGCGCTGATCCTACGCCAGAGCGGCGGCCGGGGGCCGGCGTCGTGCGCGCCGTCGCCGGCGAGGAGCCTGGCAGCAGCCTCACGATGTCCTGACACGGTTGTCCTTTCCGGTGAAATGTATATACATTGCAATAGTCCCGTCGATCAACCGGAAGGCGCAAGCCATGGAGTCTGAGCAACCGAAGCGCACGCCATCAGGCAGGTCCCGGCGACGTGGTCTCATCTACCTCATCCTCGCAGTTGTCGGGTTGGCGGTCGTGGTCGGAGTCGGCTTCGCGGCGCAGTCCGGCACGGCGGGGACGGATCCGGCCGCGAGCGACGCGAGTGGGCAGGGCTCGGACGAAACGCTGATCGACATGTCGCGTCGGATCGAGGGTGATCCGACCGCGCTCGGGGCCACCGATGCACCCGTCGTCATCGTGGAGTACTCGGACTATCGATGCCCCTTCTGCGCCGTGTTCGCGCGCGACACCATGCCGCTTCTCGTGGACGAGTACGTGACGAATGGGCAGGTGCGCTTCGAATGGCGTGACCTCACGGTGTTCGGGCAGCAATCCATCGACGCGGCCGTGGCCGGCCGGGCAGCCGGCAACCAGGGCCTCTTCTGGGAGTACACCGACGCCATCTTCAAGGACGCCCCGGAGAGAGCCCATATCGACCTTCCGCGCGAGCGCCTGCTCCAAATCGGCCGCGACGTCGGCGTGCCCGACATGGCTCGGTTCGAGAGCGACCTGAGCGACCCCGCACTCCTGAAGCTCGTCACCGACGACACGGCCGAGGCGCAGTCGATTGGCGCGACCGGAACGCCCCTGTTCCTGGTCAACGACACGCCCATCACGGGAGCACAGCCCCTGGCGGCCTTCCGCCAGGCCATAGACCGCGAACTCGAGGAAGCGGCGAAGTAGTGGACATCGGCTACGCGGGCGCCCTGATCGGCGGCGTCCTGACCCTGCTCAGTCCGTGCTCGGTCATGCTCCTTCCCTCGTTCTTCGCCTACGCATTTTCAACACCCGCAAAGCTCCTGGGCCGCACGGGCCTGTTCTACCTCGGGCTGATCACCACGCTCGTGCCGATCGGCGTCCTGGCCGGGACGCTCGGTGCGTTCCTGTTCCAGCACCGCTCCGAGATGGTGATGGTCGCTGCGGCACTCATCATCGGGCTGGGCATCATCCAGGTCGTCGGTATCAGGATGCCCGCGTTCACCCGGGGTGCAACGGCAGAGGGCACGTCATCGGCCTCTGTGTTCCTGCTCGGAGCGGTCTACGGTGTCGCCGGGGTATGCGCGGGCCCCATCCTCGGGTCGGTCCTCACGGTCGCCGCCATCGGCGGAAATGCCGCGTATGGGGGAATTCTGCTGGCCGTCTACGCGCTCGGCATGACCGTCCCCCTGTTCCTGCTCGCGCTCGTCTGGGACCGCCTGAAGATCACCCAACGCGGCTGGTTGAGGCCGCGCATGCTCCAGGTCGGACGGTGGCAGAACTCGTGGTTGCTGATCGTGTCGGGTCTGCTGTCCATCGGGATCGGCGTACTGCTGCTGCTCACCGACGGCACGGCGAGCCTCGGCGGCTTCCTGACCATCGGCGATCAGTTCGCCGCCGAATCCTTTGTCCTGACGCTCTCATCGGGGGTGTCCAACCTGCTCTTCGGCCTGGCGGCGATCGCCCTCCTGGTCGTCGTCGCCGGGATCTACTACCTGCGCACGCGGGCGCGGTCCGGACAGGACCACCGATGAACGACAGGGGAATGCTCCTCCACGTCAGCGGCGCAGACGCGGCGGGGATCCAGGCCGGAATCCGGGCCGCGCGGAATGCCCGGGCGTCCCTGCCGGCCGTGCAGATTGAACTCGTCGTCCAGGGTCCGTGCGTCGCCTTCCTGCGGGCCGGATCGGTCCTCGAACCCGAACTGTCGGCCCTGGCCGAGCAGGCCGTGCGCGTGCTGGCCTGCGGCAACAGCCTGCGCTCGGCCGAGCTGGAAGCCGACCAGCTGTACCGGGACGTGTCGATTGTCCCGGCTGCCGTCGGGCACCTGGCCGCACGGCAATTCGACGGCTGGGCGTACGTTCGAGTCTGAGTAGGCTGGCAGGAGTCTCGGCGCCCGCCGGGGCCCCCTATGCCGGTGGGCGTTGAGGGACGAAGCCGCCCGGAGTGAAGGAGCACGATGAACGTTGACAATCTGAGGAACACGGGCGAGAGCGCGGACCAGCTGCCGGCGTGGAAATCGGTGCTTGCGGTGGTGGCGCATCCCGATGACGAGTCGTTCGGCCTGGGCGCTGTCCTGGCCGCGTTCACCCGCGCGGGCGCCACGGTGGAGCTGCTCTGCCTCACCCACGGGGAGGCCTCAACGCTGCGGGGTGTCCCGGACGACCTGTCAGCCGTGCGCGCTGAGGAACTCGACGCTGCGGCCACAGCGCTCGGCGTCGGCCGAACGACTCTCTGTCACTATCCGGATGGCGCCCTGGGCACGGTGGGCCGTACCGAGGTGGCCGCGGACGTCGTCGGCGCAGCCGAGGCGGCCCGGGCGGACGGGCTGCTGGTCTTCGACTCGAGCGGCGTTACCGGGCACCCTGACCACGCGGCGGCAACGTCCGCGGCGCTGGCTGCGGCGGAGATCCTGAACCTGCCGGTCCTCGGCTGGACTCTTCCGGCCGTCGTGGCGGAACAACTGAACCAGGAGCTCGACGCCTCGTTCATCGGCCACGCCGACGAGGACATCGACGTGCGGGTGAGCGTCGAGCGCCAACGTCAGAATGTGGCGATCCGGGCCCACGCCAGCCAGGCCGTTCCCGGCAGCGTGCTGTGGCGTCGGCTGGAACTCCTCGGTGACACGGAGAGCCTGCGCTGGCTGCGCCGCTCCCAGGGCGCGAGCGAGGCAGCGCCGGCGCCGGCCACGGCCGCGCGAACGATGCGAGTCGAGCATCGCGGCGAGGATAAGTTCGACATTCGCATCCGCGGGCATGTCGTCCGCGTCGATCAACCCAGTGAGGACGGCGGGGAGGACACCGCCCCGACGCCGACAGAGCTGTTCATCGCGAGCCTTGCGTCGTGCGTCGCGTTCTACGCGCGCCGCTACCTGGCCCGGCACGACCTGCCCACCGAGGGGCTGGCCGTTGAGACCAGCTTCGAGATGGGGTCCAGGCCCGCCCGGGTGTCCGGCATCGAGGTGCGCCTCGTGCTGCCGGACGGCGTGCCGGCCGAGCGCCGAGCCGCCCTCCTGGCCGTCGCCGGGCACTGCACGGTGCACAACACCCTGATCACAACACCCCAGGTGACGATCAGCCTGGCCGAGTGATTCCCCGGCCGCCGTGACGGCGGCCGGGGCTCGCGGGGACGCCCGGACGAGCAGATAATCGACTCAGAAACCGGACAACCGAGAAGAATGAGGATTCGATCATGACCCACACCGTTCTCAATCCCTACCTCAGCTTTCGCGACACGGCCAGGCAGGCCATGGACTTCTACCAGTCCGTCTTCGGCGGCGAGGTGACGCACAGCACCTTCGGCGAATACCACGCCAGCGAAGACCCGGCCGAGCAGGACAAGATCATGCACTCCCAGTTGAAGACCGACTGGGGCCTGGCCCTGATGGCGGCGGATACGCCGAACAGCATGGAACTCACGCCCGGGAACACCTACGCGGTGTCCCTCAGCGGCGACGACGAGGTCGAATTGCGCGGCTACTGGGACAAGCTCGTCGATGGCGGCACGGCCGCCATGCCCCTGGAGAAGGCGCCGTGGGGTGACACCTTTGGCATGTGCACGGACAAGTTCGGCGTGAGCTGGCTGGTCAACATCGCCGGCGAACCTGCCGACGGATGACCCGGCGTTCGCTGCGTGTCCCGGGCCCCCCGCTACTCTGGGAAGGTGACTGATTCCCTGCCTCCGTGCCCTGAATGTTCCAGCGAACTCACCTACGAGATGGGGGCCCTTCTGGTCTGCCCGCTCTGCGGGCACGAGTGGGCACCGGAACCGGCCGAAGCCGAAGTGGCCGCGGACACCGTCATCACGGATGCCTATGGCACGCCGCTGGCCGACGGCGACAACGTGACCGTGATCAAGGACCTGAAGCCCAAGGGGAGTTCCACCGTGATCAAGGTGGGCACGAAGGTGCGCGGCATCCGGCTGGTGGACGGCGTGGGCGACCACGACATCGACTGCCGGATCGACGGTGTCGCCCTGCAGCTCAAGTCCAGCGTGGTGAAAAAGGCCTGACCGCCCGCCTGCTCCACGGCGGTGCCGGATGCCCTATGCTGCAGTCGGGGGAGGTCGCCGATTCCGGACTCGGCGACACAATATATGTCACGACGTACTCTGGGAAACCGCTCGCGGCGGCTTGGGGGTCGCGTTCTCGTGACCCTGACTGTGCTGGCACTCACGACCACTGCGACCGGCCTGTCGAGCGCGACCGCCCAGGCCGGTTCCGCGACGAGGTCTTCCGTACCGGCAGCCGGGCAGGATCCGCTGCCCGAGCCGACCGAGGCGCAGTTCCTCGACGGGCCGATCTACGTCGCACCGACCGGACCCCCGGCCGCCGACGCGAGCGATCCGGGGCCGGGGCCGGTCGATTCACGGTCGACCGAGACGCGGGCGCTGGGCCCGGGAACCTATACCTGTTCGGGCTACGCCGGCATCGACACCAAGAATCCGCCCAGCGCCCTGATGGCTGACACGTTCGCCTGGGGACCGTTCACGCCCTATCGGGTCGGCGACGGCACGGGCAACGTCAACTGGAGGGTCAACCCCTACAGGAACCCGTCCTGGTACATGTGGCTGCACTCCCTTCGTTGGCTGGGACAGGGCATTACCGCCGGCTCAGAGGGCGATCTGGTCACCCTCGAGCACACTGCCGCAATCGCCAGGGACTGGGTCAAGGACAATCCCTACTCCTGGAAGAGCGACATCGGCGCCTGGGAATCCACCATGCACCGGACCAATGTCCTCGTCTGCCTGCGCCAGTCCGTCCTGGCCGCTTACGGCGTGTCGGTGCTCCCCACGCCCTACGCCTGGCTGAACGCCTCGCTCCACGACCACGCCAAGTTCCTGATCAACAACTGGAGCGGGGCCTGGAACCACGGCACGGACGAGAGCATGGTCTTGTTCGGTGTGGGATGCCTGCTCAACCGGGCCGACTACCGCAACCTGGCCGTGACGCGCCTGGACTCGTCGATCACGACCGCGATCGACTCTCAGGGCTCCACGAATGAACAGTCGACCGCATACGCCCAGATGAACTACGGGCTCTGGGGGACGGTCGAGGAGGTGCTGCTAGCCTGCAACGCCGTGCCGAGCGCGACCATCTCCGCGCGTCGGGCGCTCCTGGCGACGTGGATCGCCCACGCCACGAGCTCGAACGGCACCCTGCACCAGATCGGCGATTCGGAGCAGGTGAAGACGATCGGCTACCCGGGGACTCCGCTGGAATACGCCGCGTCCGCGGGCACCAGCGGCGTGGCGCCCAGGCAACGGGTCGCGATCTACAAACGGGGGTACGTCTTCGGCCGGTCCGGCTGGGGCAGCACGGTGAAGCCCTTCGCGCAGGAATCCACCTACAGCATCCGGTATGGCCGGTCCCGGGCAGTGCACGGCCACAATGACCACATGGCGCTGACCTACACCGCGCGCGGGCGCACCATCCTGGTGGACGGCGGCCACGCCGGCTACCAGAACGACTCCTGGCGTGCCTGGGCGAGGGGCACGACCGCGCATAGCTCGATGACGACCCCGAAGGCCGCAGTGATGCCGATCAACACCGACCTGACGCGCTACCTGATCAAGGACACGTCCGATTTCTTCGAGTTCCGCGACCAACCAGGTGTCGGGGTCTCGCGCACCCGCGGCGTCCTGGTGTTGAAGGACCCCGACCTCGTGGTGACCCTGGACCGCGCGACCTCCCAGACCTGGCAGCAATTCCAGACGCTCTGGAACCTGCCGGCGGACCAAAAAGCCACCGTCTACTCCCGGACGACGGCCATCGCGGCCGCTCCCGGCGACACCATGCGGACGATCCTGTTCCAGATCCCGTACAAGCAGGAGCTGCCTCGGGGAGCGATCCTGGTCAAGCGCGCGCAGACCTCACCGATCCTGGGCTGGCAGTATCCGGACATCTTCCACCGCAAGGCCGCTCCGACAGCCATGTTCGCGCGCCAGGGCACCCGTGCGTCGATCCTGTCCGTCATCGCACCGGTCAGCGCCACGGGCGTCGTGATGTACAAAGTGCGGGCGTCAGGGACCTCGACAATCGTCGATTTCACGGTCGATGGCAAGAAGGTCAGCGTTCTGATCAGTGCCGGCGGCGGGCTGGTTCGCCAGTAGATCACCGGGCCAGGGGGCGACGCATCGACGTCCCCTGGGTATGTTGTCCGCATGGCGAGCGAAGCGGTTGTCCTCCCTGTTCCCGGGCCGCACGGCGGGCGTGAGGTGCGGATCTCGAGTCCAGGACGCGTTCTCTGGCCGGACAGCGGGATCACCAAGCTCGACCTCGCCCGCTACATCGTGGACGTGGGGGAAGCCTTCGTCGCCGCGAACGGCGATCGTCCCCTCTCCCTGCAACGGTTCCCCGACGGCATCGACGGTGAGCAGTATTTCTCCAAGAATCCGCCGAAGGGCGCGCCGGAGTACGTGCGGTCGGTGATGGTCGTCTATCCGAGCGGCCGGTCGCATCCGCAGCTCGTCATCGACGAACCGGCGGCCGCAGTCTGGGCGGTGCAGATGAACACCGTCGTGTTCCACCCCTGGCCATCCCGCGCCGAGAACACCGACAACCCCGACCAACTGCGCATCGACCTCGACCCGCAGCCGGGCACCGACTTCGACGATGCGGTCCCCGCCGCGCTCGAGCTTCGCGCGGTGCTCGCGGAGGCCGGTCTCACCGCGTTCATCAAGACGTCCGGGAGCCGCGGCCTGCACGTGTTCGCGCCGATCGAGCCGGCGCGGGAATTTTTGGACGTGCGTCACGGGGTGATCGCCGCAGCCCGCGAGCTCGAACGACGGATGCCCGACAAGGTCACGACATCGTGGTGGAAGGAGGAGAGAGGCGAGCGGATATTCGTCGACTTCAACCAGGCCAACCGGGACCGCACGATGGCGGGCGCGTACAGTCCGCGGGCGCTGGCGCACGCGCCCGTCTCCTGCCCGATCGAGTGGGATGAGCTGGAGACGACCGACCCCCGGACCTTCACGATCGCCACCGTGCCCGCGCGGCTGGCAACCACCGGAGACCCGTGGGCGACCATGCACGAGCACCCCGGCACGATCGACGAGCTGCTGCGCTGGTGGGAGCGGGATGTCGCGGGCGGGCTCGGTGAACTGCCCTTCCCGCCCGACTTTCCGAAGATGCCGGGGGAGCCGACCCGGGTGCAGCCGAGCCGGGCCAGAAAGAACGGTTAGCGCCGCACGGAGCCGGTCAGGCCGGCGAGCGAACTGAGGATAGAGGGCCTCGCGGCAATCCAGGCGACCGCCATCACGACCAGGGAGATCGCGAAGATGCCGAAGCCCCACCAGCTCAGGTCATCCCGGGCGGCATACATGTGGTTGAGGTTGCGCAGGGCCCCCGTCGCGAGCACGAGGGTGACGTGGACGATGATGAACCCCACGAACCAGAGCATCACCGGGAAGTGCACGGCCCGGGCGAGCGGCAGGGGGAACACCCGGTCGAGGCGGGCGAAGCGACCGGCCAGGCCCGGAGCCATCCGGATGCCGGTGATCAGGGCGAGCGGCGCCGCGATGAACACCGTGATGAAGTAGGCCAGCAGCTGCAGGGCGTTGTAGTTGACCCAGCCGTTCTCGGTCGGCCAGTTGAGCGACGCGTACTGGATGGCCACGGATACCGCGTTCGGGAACACGTCCCAGCTGAGCGGGACGATCCGCATCCACTGGCCGGTCGCGAAGATCAGCACGTAGAAAATCACCCCGTTGAGCACCCAGAGGGTGTCGAGGCTGAGGTGGAACCAGACGTGGAGTGCAATCCGCACGGGCGGGTTCTTCGTGCGCAGCAACCCCGTGTTGTTGCGGGTCCAGTACGCGGCGGTGCGCTTCGTGGTGCGGATCTGCCAGCCGGTCCGAATGATCAGCAGGATGAAGAACGCGTTCAGGAAGTGCTGCCAGCCGAGCCAGGCCGGGAAACCGACCGGGGCGGACTCCGGCAGCTCCGATTCGCCGGGGTACTCGGTCATGAAGGACGCCACGGCGGGCAGTTCCCGGATCATCCTGGCCGCCAGGACGACCAGGAAGAGTCCGAGGAGGATCGCCGGCACGATCCAGACGAGCTTGAACCACCGGCTCTTCGTGAAGCCGGTCAGGACAGAGGTCAACTTAGCTCTTCCTCGCCTTGACGGCCTCGATGAGCTGCGGCACGACGGTGAAGAGGTCGCCGACGACTCCGAAGTCCGCGACATCGAAGATGGGGGAGTCGGCGTCCTTGTTGATCGCGACGATGGTCTTGGCGCTCTGCATGCCGGCGCGGTGCTGGATGGCGCCGGAGATGCCGACGGCGATGTACAGGTTGGGCGACACGGTCACACCGGTCTGGCCGACCTGCATGTTGTGCTCGCAGTAGCCGGCGTCGACGGCGGCGCGCGACGCGCCGACGGCTGCGCCCAGTGCGTCGGCCAGTTCCTCGACGAGCACGAACTTCTCCCTCGAGCCCAGCCCGCGGCCGCCCGAGACCACGATGTCCGCGGTCTGGAGCGACGGGCGCTCGGAAGCCTGGGTCTGCTCGTGGCGCGCGGTCACCTGTGCGCCGACGGCGGTGTCGCCCGTCACCTCGAGTTCGTGGATGGCGCCCGCGGCCGCCGGGGCGGTGCCGTCGACCGACCCCTGCCGCAGTGAGATGACCGGGGTGCCCTTCGCGGCGCGGGCGGTCACGGTGAACGAACCGCCGAATGCCTGCTGGGTGACGAGGATTCCGGCGGCTCCGGCCGTGACGTCGACGGCGTCGCTCTGGAAGGCGCCGCCGATCCGCACGGCCAGCCGCGCGGCGGCCTCCCGGCTGTCGATGGAGTTGCCGACGAGGACGGCGGACACCTCGCCGGCGGCCAGGACCGCGGCCTGCAGTGCCGCGACCTGCGGGGTCACCAGCAGCGTGTCGGCGTTCTCGATCGAGGCAACGAAGACGGTGCCGGCGCCGAGCGCGCCGAGGCTTTCGGCAACCTCTCCCGCGGTCCCCGGTTCGACGACGATGACGGCGGCCGGCTCGCCGAGCCTGGCCGCGGCGGCGAGGAGTTCGCCCGTGCTCGCAGCCGGCCGGCCGTTGGCGAGTTCAACAAGAACGAGTGCGTATGCCATGTCTTTTCTTCCTAGATCAGTTTCGCCGCGGCGAGGAAGTCTGCGAGCTGCGTGCCGGCCGTGCCGTCGTCTTTCACGATGGTGCCGCCGGACCTGGCCGGTCGGGGGGCGACATCCTCGACCACGGACCAGGAATTTTCGGCACCCGTCTCGTCTGCCGGAAGGCCGAGGCCGGCGAGGCCGAGTGACTCGACCTTCTTCTTCTTGGCGGCCATGATGCCGCGGAAGTTCGGGAAACGCGCCTCGGCGATCTGTTCGGTGACCGAGACCAGGGCGGGCAGGGACGCGCGCACGTCGAGGTGACCCTCGTCGGTCATCCGTTCGCCGGTGACGCCGTCTCCGGTGACGCTGAGGGTGCGCAGGAAGGTGAGCTGGGCGAGACCGAGGCGCTCGGCGAGCATCGCGGGGACGGCTGCCGTGCGCCCGTCGGTCGACTCGTTGCCGGTGATGATGAGCTCGAAGCCTCCCGGGCGGAGGGCCGCAGCCAGCGCTGCGGAGGTCTGCATGGCGTCGGAGCCGACGAGGCCGTCATCGACGATGTGGATGCCGTTGTCGGCGCCCATGGCGAGGGCCTTGCGAATCGCGGCCAGGGCGCTCGACGGACCCATGGTGACCACGGTGACCTCGCTGCCCGCATTCGCCTCCTTGACGAGGAGCGCAGCCTCGACGGACTTCTCATTGATCTCGTCGATCACCAGGTCGCCCTTGCGGTCCACCCGCTTCGTCGACGGGTCGATGCGGCGGTCTCCCCACGTGTCGGGAACTTCTTTAACGAGCACTGCGATCTTCATCACACTCTCCGTTTTCCTCGTTGAAAGTGGGCGGAACGGTCCCAGCCTATATGGTCCAAGAAGTGGCCAACCGATGCGTCGGATGTCCTAGTAGGTTGATTCTCGCGCACCAACGGAGGGGCTGACGAATGTACGCACTAACCGAGGATCAACGATCGATCGTGCAGATGGTTCGCCAATTCGCGACCGAATCGCTGGCTCCGAACGCGGCCGAATGGGACGAGACGCACCACTTCCCGGTGGACATTCTGCGCCGTGCCGGCGAGCTGGGGATGGGCGGGATCTACGCAAGCGAGGAGTTCGGCGGCTCAGGACTGAGCCGGGCCGACTCCATTCTCATCTTCGAGGAACTCGCCAAGGGCGACACCACCATCGCCGCCTACATCTCGATCCACAACATGGTCACCTGGATGATCGACAGCTTCGCCGGCGAAGCCCAGCGCGCGGAGTGGGTGCCGCAGCTGGTGAGCATGGAGGCGCTGGGCAGCTACTGCCTCACCGAGCCCGGAGCAGGGTCCGACGCCGCGGCGCTCACCACACGAATGGTGCGTGACGGCGACGACTACGTCATCAACGGGGTCAAGCAGTTCATCTCCGGCGCCGGTGTGTCGAGCTTCTACGTGGTCATGGCCCGCACCGGTGACGCCGGCAGCCAGGGGATCAGTGCGATCGTCGTGGAGGCCGGCGCACCGGGCCTGTCCTTCGGTCCGCTGGAGAAGAAGATGGGCTGGCACGCCCAGCCGACACGGCAGGTCGTGTTCGAGGATGTGCGCGTCCCGGCGGCACATCTCCTCTCCCAGGAGGGTGACGGGTTCGGCATCGCCATGGGCGGACTCAACGGCGGGCGCCTCAACATCGGGGCGTGTTCGGTCGGCGGCGGCCAGGCCGCCCTCGACCGCACGGTCGCGTACCTCAGGGACCGCACCGCCTTCGGCGGACCGCTGATCAAGCAGGAGGCCCTCCTGTTCGAACTGGCCGACATGGACACGGCCCTGGAATCGGCGCGTACCCTGCTGGCCCGCGCCGCCGAGTCCCTGGACCGCGGTGACGCCGACAGTGTGAAGCTCTGCGCGATGGCGAAACGCGTCGCGACGGATGCCGGCTTCACCGTCGCCAATTCCGCCCTCCAGCTCCACGGCGGCTACGGCTACCTCGCGGACTACGGCATCGAGCGGATTGTGCGCGACCTGCGCGTGCACCAGATCCTCGAGGGGACGAACGAGATCATGCGACTCATCGTGGGCCGCAGCCTGACGGAGGCCAAATGACCAGCCCAAACGACGAGATCCTTCTCACCCGCACCGGCAGGCTCGGGCACATCGTGCTCAACCGGCCGGCGACGCTGAACGCCCTGACCCACGCGATGCTCCAGGCCATCGGCGAGGCGCTCAACGAGTGGGAACACGACGACGAGGTGCAGACCGTGCTCATTTCGGGCGCGGGCGAACGCGGCCTGTGCGCCGGCGGAGACATCGTTGCGATCTACAACGACGCGCAGGAGGGTGGCGGGGAAGCCGCGAGCTTCTGGGCGGACGAGTACGTCGTCAACGCGAAGATCGCGAGCTACCCCAAGCCGTACGTGGCATTCATGGACGGCATCGTGCTCGGCGGGGGAGTCGGGGTCTCGGCCCACGGCTCCGCGCGGATCGTCACGGAGCGCACCCGGATCGGCATGCCCGAGGTGGGCATCGGCTTCGCCCCGGATGTGGGCGGCACGTACCTGCTCGCCCGCGCGCCGGGCGAGCTGGGCACCC
This sequence comes from Cryobacterium sp. TMT1-2-1, assembly GCF_004403955.1. Classification (NCBI taxonomy): domain Bacteria; kingdom Bacillati; phylum Actinomycetota; class Actinomycetes; order Micrococcales; family Microbacteriaceae; genus Cryobacterium; species Cryobacterium sp. TMT1-2-1. The sequence continues at coordinate 56,472 of NZ_SOHC01000002.1, read as the reverse complement.
ACGTCGCCCTGACCGGCGGGATGTTCACCGGGGCCGACGCCCTCGAGCTCGGCCTCGCCGACCACTTCGTGCCCAGCGAGGACCTCGTCCTGCTGGCCCGGGAACTCGAAACCGTCCCGGCCGCCGATGCCATCGCCCGGTTCGCCGGCGCCGCTCCGCCGTCGGCGCTGGCCGGGCAGCGCGCGTGGATCGACGAGTGCTACTCCGCCGACGACGCCTCCGAGATCGTCGCCCGGCTGCAGGCGTCTGACCACCCGGATGCCCGCGCCGCGGCATCCGTGCTGGTCGCGAAATCGCCCACCGCCGTGTGCATCACCCTCGAGTCGCTGCGCCGCGCGCGCCGGCTCGGCAGCGTCGAGGAGGCACTGAACCAGGAGTACCGGGTCACCGTGCGGCTCGCCGCGAGCAGTGAGTTCATGGAGGGAGTGCGGGCGCAGGTCATCGACAAGGACCGCAACCCGCGGTGGTCACCGGCAACCCTGCCGGAGGTGGACCGCGCGGTCGTCGAGAGCTATTTCGCGAGCCTCGGGCCGCGGGAACTCGGGCTTTCAGCACACACGATTGCCCCAGCGGGCGGCGCAGACAGGAGCAGGTCATGACGAAAATCGCCTTCATCGGGCTGGGGAACATGGGTGGCCCCATGGCCGCCAACCTCGTGCGCGCGGGCCACCAGGTGTCCGGTTACGACCTCGTTCCGGCGGCCCTCGACCACGCCCGCGACAACGGCGTCACGGTCCCGGCATCCGCGGCCGAGGCGGTGGCCGGCGCCGAGGTCGTCATCACCATGCTGCCGAGCGGCGCCCACGTGCTGGCGGCCTACCGGGACGGGCTCCTCTCGGCGGCCGATCCGGGAACGCTCTTCATCGATTCCTCCACGATTGACGTGGACGACGCCCGCGCGGCACAGGCGCTGGCGCAGGCCGCCGGCCACCGCGCACTCGACGCCCCCGTCTCCGGCGGCGTCGGTGGGGCCCAGGCCGGCACACTCACCTTCATGGTCGGCGCGGGCGACGCGGACTTCCAGGCGGCGGAGCCGATCCTCGCCCGGATGGGCGCGCGCATCGTGCACTGCGGCGGCTCAGGGGCGGGGCAGGCCGCGAAGATCTGCAACAACCTGATCCTCGGCGTGTCGATGATCGCCGTGAGTGAGGCCTTCGTGCTGGGGGAGAAGCTGGGGCTCACACACCAGGCGCTCTTCGATGTCGCCAGCGCGGCATCCGGACAGTGCTGGGCGCTCACCACGAATTGCCCGGTGCCCGGCCCGGTCCCGACAAGTCCGGCCAATCGCGACTACCAGCCCGGGTTTGCCGGCGCGCTCATGGCCAAGGACCTCGGGCTCGCGCTGAACGCGCTCGAAGCCACAGGGACCGCGGCCCAGCTCGGCCCGCTCGCAGCCTCGATCTACCGCCGCTTCGCCGACGAGGGCGGGGCCGGCCTCGACTTCTCGGCCATCATCAACACAATTCGTCACAACTCGAACCTGGAGGTCTCGGCATGACCGAGTACGACAACATCATCCTCGAGCGCCGCGGCCGGGTGGGCCTGATCACGCTCAACCGCCCGGAGGCGCTCAACGCCCTCAACCTCGGCATGCTGCAGGATGTCGTCGCCGCCGCGACCGCGCTCGACCGCGACCCGGAGATCGGCGCCATCGTGGTCACCGGGTCGGCACGGGCGTTCGCGGCCGGGGCGGACATCAAGGAGATGGCGACGAAGTCGTTCGTCGAGATGTACCTGGCCGACTGGTTCGCCGGCTGGGACCGCTTCACGGCCGTGCGGACACCCGTGGTGGCCGCGGTCGCGGGGCACGCACTCGGCGGCGGTTGCGAACTCGCGATGATGTGCGACTTCATCCTCGCCGCGGACACTGCGAAGTTCGGCCAGCCCGAGATCAAGCTGGGCGTCATTCCCGGCATCGGGGGTTCCCAGCGGCTCACGCGTGCCGTCGGCAAGGCGAAGGCGATGGAGATGCTACTCACCGGCCGCACCATCGACGCCGTGGAAGCGGAGCGCGCCGGCCTGGTGTCGCGGATCATCCCCGCCGACGATCTCCTCGACGAGGCCATGGCGACCGCGGCGACCATCGCGGGCATGTCGCTCCCGGTGGCGATGATGGCCAAGGAGGTCGTCAACGCGGCCTACGAGACGCTGCTCGAGGGGGGCATCCGCTTCGAGCGGCGGGTCTTCCACTCCACCTTCGCGACAGCCGACCAGAAGGAGGGCATGAACGCCTTCATCGAGAAGCGGCCACCCGCCTTCACGAACCGGTAGCCCGCGATCGAGCTTCCCTGAGGTAGTATTGCCGATAAGTGAATTTAGAATCACAATTGGAGTCGACGTGGATTTTTCCCTCTCAGATGAGCATGCTGACCTCAAGGCTGCGGTCGCCAGCATCGTCAAGCCGTATGGCGGCGCCTACTACGCGGAGCACTCCAAGAATCGCGAGCCCTGCGACGAGGTCTGGCAGGCGCTGGGTGAGGCCGGTCTCATCGGCGTCAACATCCCCGAAGCGTTCGGCGGAGGCGGAGCCGGAATGCTCGAGCTCGCGCTCGTCGCCGAGGAGAGTGCCGCCCAGGGTGTCCCGCTCCTCCTGATCCTCGTCTCGGCAGCCATCTCGGCCGAGGTCATCACGGAATTCGGAACCGATGACCAGCGCCAGGCCTGGCTGCCCGGTCTTGCGGACGGCACGTCGAAGATGGCGTTCGCCATCACCGAGCCGGATGCCGGTTCTAACACGCACTTGATCTCCACCACCGCTCGCCGCGACGGCGACGACTGGGTCCTCTCCGGCTCGAAGTACTACATCTCCGGCGTCGACGAGTCCGACGCCGTGCTCGTGGTCGCCCGCACCGGCCGCAAGGACGACGGCAAACCGCTTATGTCGCTGTTCATCGTGCCTGTCGGCACGCCCGGGCTCGACAAGACGCGGATCGAGATGGACGTCATGCTTCCGGAGAAGCAGTACACGCTCTTCTTCGATGACGTGCGCGTCGGGGCCGACGCCCTCGTCGGCGAGGAGGGGAAGGGCTTCGAGCAGGTCTTCCACGGACTCAACCCCGAGCGCATCACCGGCGCCGCGCTGTGCATCGGCATCGCGCGATTCGCGCTCACGCAGGCGTCGAAGTACGCCAGCGAACGCGAGGTCTGGGGGGCTCCGCTCGGAACCCACCAGGGCCTGGCGCATCCCCTCGCCAAGGCAAGCATGGAGACCGAGCTCGCCGCGCTGATGATGCGCAAGGCCGCCTGGCTGCACGACCAGGGCCTGCCGGCCGGCGAGGCGTCGAACACGGCCAAGTACGCGGCGGCGGAGGCAGCCCTGGCCGCCATCGACGCGGCCATCCAGACCATGGGCGGCAACGGCCTCGCCCAGGAATACGGGCTCCTGCCCTACTGGGGTCTCGCGCGACTGCTGCGCATCGCCCCGGTGAGCCGCGAGATGATCCTCAACTACATCGCGCAGCACAGCCTCGGACTGCCGAAGTCCTACTGACCCTGCTGACCCTGGACTCGCCCCCGGGTTGAGTCGCGGAGATCGACCCTTCGTTGTGAAATTGAGGGTACTTTCTCCGCAACTCAACCTGCGGCGGATGTCTGCGCTTCGGTTTTAGGGAACGGGAACGCCCGTCCTGAGCGCCGAACTGGCCATTTCGGTGATCGCGGCCACGATGCGGTCGGCGGGCAGCCGGTTGTCGTACGTGCAGATCGAGTTGATCAGGGCGAGCACGCCCTGCACGACCATGCGCAGTTCCGGCTCGCTCGACCCGGGCGAGATCGCCGCGCAGACACGCATCCATTCGCCGATCAGTTCGCGCTGCTGCAGTCGGAGCCGGCGCAGGTCGTCGGCCGGCAGGTTGCCGGAGTCGCGCAGGTACACGGCGACCAACGACCGGTTCTCGACCACGATTTCGGTCTGCTTGCGGATCATCGCGTCGAGTCGGTCCGGACCGTCCTCCGTCGCGCCAATGATGTCGCGCGTGCCCGAGTGCATCGCATCGATGACGCGCTCGAGCAGCACGCCGAGGATGGTGGCCTTCGAGTCGAAGTGGCGGTAGACGCCTGACCCGACGATCCCCGCGGCGGCCCCGATCTGCGCCATGCTGACCGCCGAATAGCCGCGCTCCGCCATGAGGTCGGCGGCTGAGCGCAGGATCAGCTCGCGCCGGTCGGCGCCCTTGGGCGACTTGGGCCGGGGGTCTGTCATTGCCAGCCTTCGTCCGCGGCGGATTGGCCGGTGTGCTGACCGCGGAACGTGCCCGGCGAGCGGCCGGTGCCGGCCGCTCCCGCGAAGGCCTGGGCGACCCTGAGCCACTCCTCCGCCGTGCCCGGCGTGGCGCGGAGGGACGTGTCCGCGCGATGTCGCCGCTGGGTTACCACCAGCGCGAAGTCGTTGGCGGTGCCGGTGACCCGGTCCGCGGCATCGGCCGGACCCCAGGTCCAGCATTCTCCGCTCGGGGCGATGAGCTCGAGCCGCACAGCCACCCGCGGCGCCTGCAGGCCGCGCTGGGTGAATGCGAATTCGCGGGTGATCACGCCGAGGTGGCACACGTGACGCACGCGATCGGTGAGCGGATGCTCCAGCCCGAGCGCGTCATAGATGTCCTGGCCGTGCGCCCACGTTTCCATGAGCCGGGCGGTGGCGCACGAGGCGGCGCTCATCGAGGGGCCGAACCACGCAGTGCGCGCACCCGGGCCGACCTTGGCGAGCACGCGGCCGAGCGTGGCACGGCTGTCCGCGAACCAGCGCAGCGTCGCCTCAGGGGGGAGGGCCCTGCGCTGTTCATTGACCTGGTCGACCCAGTCCGGTCCGGTAGCGCGGAGCGCTTCGGTGGACGCCCTGAACGCGTGCGGATCGGTGAAGCCCAGCGTCGCCAGATCGCCGAAGTAGGCGAGGTGCACGACCTGGTCGTGGACGCTCCAGCTCTCGGCGGGCGTGCCGAGAGCCCACTGCGGGGCAGGCAGCCCGGAGGCAACGGCGACAAGGTCATCGCTCTCCGCTTCGAGGTCGCGCAGGAGCGAAGCGAAGCGCTCGTCATCCAGTGCCACGGCCGTCTCCTCAGTTGGGTTCAGTCCAGTTTAACGAATGTGAATTGCCAATCACGAGAATTCGCGGATCGACACGCTCCGGCAGAAGTTCGTACCCCCCGGATCCGGCGCGCCGGGGCTGTACCCTTCTAGCGTCGGTCGGCACGTCTGCCCCCCTTCGGTAAGAAGGGAAAGACATGCAGCTGGTCGGGCGTATCGGAGCGGCCCTGGCCGGCGCGGCGGGGCTTGCCATCCTGTACGGGTGGTACACCACGGGAGGCGCGATGCTTTCGAGCATGGTGCCCGGGGTCCTGTTGGTGGCCCCGACCGCGGCGTTCGCGCTCGTGCTCCTCTCGATTGCGCTGGTCGCTTTCGACCGCCCACGTCTCACCGCGGTCCTCGGTGTGGCTGTGCTCGCCATCGGCGGTTTGTCGCTCGCCGAGTACGCCCTGGGAACGTCGCTCGGCGTCGATACTCTGCTGCCGGGAATCGAGCTGAACGGAGATGCGCTGAGGATGGCGCCGTCCACGGCCTTCTCGCTGTTCGTGCTGGGCGGCTCGGTCCTTTCGAGCCGGCTTGCCCGGAGCACGTTGGCGCTCGTCCTCGCGGTCGTCGCCTTGTGTGTGAGTCAAATCGCGATTCTCGGCTACGTCTACGGCGTTTCTTCGCTGTATACCGTTGGCGGCTACACCAGCATGGCCCTGCTCACTGCCCTCGAGCTCGGAGTATTGTCAGCGGCGACCCTGCTTCAACATCCATCCGCGGGTTTGGCCGGGCTGGCGAGGGACGGCGGTAGCGCCGGAAGGCTGGTTCGTCCGGCGATTCCCTTCTTCATCCTTGGTCCGTTCGCCCTCGGCTGGCTCTTCTTGACCGCGCAGCGCATGGGCTGGTTCGACACTCCCTTCGCCTTCGCCGTCCTTGTCCTGAGCATGACCATTCTGGGCTCCGCGTTGACTTGGATAGCGGCCTTGAGGCTTCGCGAACTCGACCGGCAACGTGAAGGCGCGCTGACCAGGCTGGCCGAGACGAACCACATGCTCGAAACCACGGTCGCGGTCCGAACCCAGGAGCTCGCGAAGACCGCCGACGCACTCGAGGCGCTCGTTCGGCTCGCGCCGGTGGGCATCGTGCAGCTCGACGCCGCGGGAGGGCTGCTGACCGCAAACGACCAGTGGCTGCGCGTGAGCGGACTGACCCTTGAAGCGTCCCTGGGTGACGGTTGGATGTCGGCGCTGCACCCCGACGACCTCGATCGGGTACGCGCCGAGTGGTCTGAGAGCAGCGCCGTCGGCGCCGCCTATTCGGCCACTGTGCGTTTTCGCACCCAGGACGGACAGGTCAATTCGGTGCAGTTCACATCCACGCCGATTCGTGACCAGGGAATCGTGACCGGGCATCTGGCCAGCGTCACGGACGTGACCGCCCTGCGTGCCGCGGAGGAGTCGGCGTCGGCGGCCCGGGCGCGGTTCGAGGCGGCCTTCGCCTGGTCGCCGCTGGGAACGGCCATCGTGGGGCTCGACGGCCGGGTGCTGGAAGCCAACCGGCGCCTTTTCGACTTGACGGGCCGGTCGAGCGGAGTGCTTGACCAGCCCATCGAGACGGTGTTCATGGCGCTCGAAACCGTCGGCCCGGATGCCCTGCCGGCCGGTCCGCTGGAGGGCTCGCGGCAGTGCGGGGATCGACGGATGCGGCGCAGCGACGCCGAGGAGACCTGGGTGAAGGTCAGCGTCGCCGAAATCCACGAAGGCGAACACGTGGCGGGTCTCCTGTACCAGCTGGAGGACATCACGGCCCGCCGACTGGCCGAGGCCCGCGTGGAGCACCTCGCCTTCCACGACCCGCTGACGAACCTGCCCAACCGACTGCTCCTGCTGGACCGGCTTGCCCAGGCGCTCCTCCAGGCGGCGCGCCACGGACGGGGAGTCGCCGTGTTGTTCATCGACCTGGATCGGTTCAAGGTCGTCAATGACAGCCTCGGGCACCACGCCGGCGATGCGGTCTTGTCCAAGGTCGCGGAGAGGCTGCGCCACGGTGTTCGGACGTCGGACACGGTTGCCCGCATCGGAGGCGACGAATTCGTCGTCATCTGCCCCGACGTCGAAAGCAGCCGGGATGTCGCCCAGCTTGCGGATGCGCTCCAGAAGTCCATCGCCCGGCCGATCCGGATCGGCGATCACGTCGCATCCGTGGATGCGAGCATCGGCATCGCCTTCGGCGTCGGCCACGACGACCCCGAGTCGTTGCTGCGGAACGCGGACCAGGCCATGTACCTGGCGAAGGACCGCGGGCGCGCTCGGTTCGAGGTCTTCGACGACGATCTGCGTGGTCGGATCGACCGGCGACTGGACACCGAGATCGCCCTGCGCAGTGCGGTCGAACTGGGGCAGATCGAGACCTGGTACCAGCCGATCGTGGACCTGCGGGAGCGCAAGGTCGTGGCCACCGAAGCGCTGGCGCGCTGGCGTCGGCCCGATCGCGGGCTGGTGATGCCGGTCGAATTCATCCCAATCGCCGAGGAGGTTGGCCTGATCAAGCAGATCGGGAGCACGATCCTGAGCCAGGCGTGCCTGGCGGCCACCGTACTGGAGCGCGGTATGGCTGTCAGCGTCAATGTGTCTCCGCACCAGTTCGTGCGAGACGACTTCGGTGCGGTGGTCAAGCGGGCGCTCAGCAGCTCCGGGCTGGCTCCGAACCAACTCTGGCTGGAGCTGACCGAAAGCGCCGTGATGGAAGCGATCGGCTCGGCCGCCCGGACGTTCCAGGAACTCCGCGGCATCGGTGTGCGCCTGGCCATCGACGACTTCGGCACGGGCTACTCGTCGTTCACCCACCTCCGGGAATTCGATGTCGACCTGTTGAAGATCGATGTGACGTTCGTGCGCGATATCGAAACCTCCGCGCACGATCGGGCGATCGTGGAGGGCGTCGTGCGGTTGGCGGACTCGTTGAAGCTGGACGTCGTCGCCGAGGGCATCGAAACGACCGGCCAACTGGAGCTGTTGCAGGCCATGGGTTGCCGCTTCGGCCAGGGGTACCTCTTCTCGAGGCCCGCTCCCGACGCGTCACCGGTCGTGCACTTCGAGGATTTCCTGGCGCCGTCGGCCACAGGTTAGGCGCCGGCGGCCCGGCTGCACCGGCATCGGCCGCTTTCGCCAGCAGGGGCTGGATGGCGAAAGCGGCCGACATGTCCGGATCAGGTCCCGGGCTACCCGGTGGGACCGGCCCACAGGTCGTCATAGGAGACGACGACCGGGGTGGGGAGAGCGGTCCGGCTGAGGTAGCTGTACAGGCCGACCGAGCCGGCTGCCTGGAGTGCGGCGGTCGCGTCGGTCGCCGTCACCTGCCAGGTCGAGGGCTCTGTCGTTCCCACCTTCCAGACCTTTGCCCGGAGGGTGGTCGGCGAGGTGCCCACCACCTGCAGGCGGAACTGGAGGGTGTCGCCGGAGGCGAAGGTGAGCCCGGCAACCGTCGCTGCGTTCAGGATCGTGTCGGTGTCGCGCTGCAGTTGCAGCACCACGCTCCCGCTCGACCCGATGACCACGCGAGCCCCGTATTCCGAGGTTCCCACGCGACGACCGACGAGGCCGACATAGATGCTGCTGGTCGTCGGCCTGGCGAAGCTGGCCGTCGCGCGCAGCTCCGTGTCAGTCGAGGACACGCCGCTTAGGTAGGCGTTCCGCTTGCTCCCCGCGGACGACGTCACCCGAGCGGCGCCGCTGGACACCGCGTAGGCAGGTCCGCTGGTCGTCGTCCAGGCGCCACCGACCTCGGCCGAGCCGAGGCCGCCGGTGACGGTTCGGGTGAACGAATCCTGGGCCAGGACGTCGCCTGCCGGCGGCGGTGGCGGAGGCGAGGTGGCGACGGTGACGGTCTTGCTGGTTGTGCCGATCGCGCCGGCGTTGTCCGTCACCGTCAGGGTCACCGTGTACGTTCCGGCGGCGGCGTAGGTGTGGCTGGCGCTCACGCCGGCCGCAGTCGCGCCATCGCCGAAGTTCCAGGCGTACGAGGCGATGGTGCCGTCCGGATCGGAGGAACCCGACCCGCTGACGGTGACCGTGAGCAGGTTGGCCGTGGTCGTGAACGCCGCGGTCGGAGCGGCGTTGACCGGCCCTCCGCCCGTGGTGTTGGCCAGGCCGGGCGTGCCGCCTGTGGTCGAGAGTGCCCGCCAGTTGGACGGTACCGAGTTGTCGGCCGTGGGCGACGCCAGCTCGAGCGAGGGCCCGGTGCCGTCGGCCGCGGTCGGCCACGGCGCCACGTTCGAGTAACTGACGGAGTCGACCACGCGGGTACCCTGCTCCAGCACGACGGCTTCGCCGGAGTCGTCGAGCGTTCCGGTGAACTCACCGCCGACGAACCGGTTGGCGGCGGTGTAGCGCTGGCGGAACGCCGCGTCATTGGCCACGAAGACCACGCGGCCGCCGGCCGGGATGACGGTGCCGGCCTGGATCGTGAGGCCCACGGCGTTGATCGTCCAGCCCGAGATATCGACCGCCGTCGTGCCCGGGTTGGCGAGTTCGATGTACTCCCCGCCGGTGCCGGTCGGGTGGTACTGGATCTCATTGATCACGACGTTGGCGGTGCTGGACTGGGACGTGGGCACGGGCTTGCCGGAGCCGGTGTTGTTGTTGATGGCGTTGCGCCGGTCTGCCAGGCCCGCGATGAACGCGCTCCGGGCCGAGGACGGGGTGTATCCGCCCCACTTGGTCCTGTCCAGGTTCCAGTCCGGCGTCGTGCGGGACGAGATCGCGTCCCACTGGGCTTCGTATTTCCCGGTCGTCAGGAACTGGTCGGACAGGGTGCGAAGCCGCCGGAAGAACATGGCGCGGATCTCCGGGTACTTGAGCATGGCCTGGGTGAACCTGTTGCTCGTGTCCGGCGTGAGGAAGAGACCCTTGCCGTCCCTCGCCGGAGTGGTGAAGATCCAGTTCAGGTCCCAGTGCCACATCTCCCAGCGCCCGGTCCCTTCGGTGTCCCTGGCGATGAACCAGTTGTACCAGCCGCTGTCCGAGTGGCGGATGATCGAGTTGATCGCCATGTAGTTGACGAGTTCGGGGATGTTGACGTTCTGGTAGATCCACGCCTGTTGCGCGGCGGAGGCCGACGCATCCACTGCATTGGTCAGCGCCCAGGCGTCGGAGAAGTCCTCGTCCTTGCGGGCTTTCTTGTCGAGCCAGAGGGACGCCTCGAGGGCCGCCGGAGACGACGTCCGGGAGAGGCTGCCGCCGTCGCCCTTGTAGATGGCCCAATTGTCGACGCCCTGGGCGTCGCGCCAAGAGCCGTCTTCGGTCTCCATGATCCGTCCGAGGCTCCAGAAGGAGCCGTTGCGCTGCGTGCGCACCGGGATGATGTTCAGGCCGCGCGCTCCGGCCGCATTGACGGTGGCCCAGCCGACATCGGCGAAGTTGTCGGAGTAGTTCTGCAGCGCGAACTCGTCGAGGGGATAGGGCAGCTGGCCGCCGAGGTTGAAGTCGTACCCCTTGGGCAGCTCGACCTTCCAGTTGACCTTCGCCGCGGTGCGCGAGGTGTTTCCGCGGATGTTCATCAGCACGCCGTCGATGACCTGGCCGTTGTAGGCCCAGACGGCCGCGCCCTGGAAATCGTCCTGGCGGTGGTTGGCGAGGATGTTGTTGTAAACGGAATCCTCCATGAACCACTCGATCACCGGCAGCTGGCTGGTCACGCCCGAGTTCAGGACGACCACCCCGCGGTAGCGGACGGAGTCACCCGTCGCCGGGGCCGAGTAGGCCTTGCCTCCGGAGGCGGCGTCGACGCGGTAGCGGATCAGCTTGCCGGCGGTCTGGCCGGGGATCGTGGCCGCGTAGACGCCGTCGCCGGCGCCCCCGGGGCTCGCCGCGTTGTCCAGGAAGTCGACGGCGACGTCGCTCCCGAACATGACCTTGTAGGTGAGCGAGGCGGTGGAGCCGACCTGGAGCCGGGCCGAGACGACGACTGCCTGGTTCGCGGCGGGCCGGGCCGGGGTGGCCGCCAGCTCCGTCACGACCGGTGCCGGTCCGGTGCCGTTGATCGAGTTGAGGGCGCCGGGCGTGCCGCCGGCGACCAGGCTTGCGCCCCAGGCTGCGGCGATGGTGTTCTCAGAGAGGAGGTCCCGCAGCTCGAGCGAAGGGCCGGTGCCGTCCGGGGTCGAGGGCCAGGGGGCCACATCGGCGTAGGTAACGGTGTCGATCGTGGCCAGTGCGCCGTCGACGAGGGTGACCGTTTCCCCGCCGTTGCTCAGGTTGCCGCCATACACCGCGTCGGGGGCGAAGCCGTAGGTGGCCTGGAACTGCACCGCATCCTTGGCCACGACGTAGCGTCCGCCGGCCGGGACGGTGCTGCCCGCAGCGAGTATCGCCGTGATGCCGGCGCTGAAGGACCAGCCCGACAGGTCGATTCCGGTGGTCGACGTGTTGGTCAACTCCAGGTAGTCGTCGGTGTCGAGGTCGGAGCCGGCGTGATAGTTGAGCTCAGAGATTACGATGCCGCCGGGGTCTGCGCTGGCCGGTGGCGCCTCGGCGACCGTCAGGACGCCGGTCACCGCCACCACCAGTGCCGTGACGGACGCAATGCGTCGGTTGTGTGCAGAGGCCAATTTCGGGTTCGCAAAAGTCACAATTTTTCCTTCGAAGAAGGTGAGCGCCTGGGATGGGTGGCCGGGGCGCTCGCGCCGTTCGGGTACGACGCAACGCAAGGCTAGCCGGATGTGCGGAAGGCGCGCACCCCCAAACAGGGGGCAAAATATTGAGCCCGATTGGCACCTTGACAGGCCCCTGCATGGGGGTCAATGTGGTCACTACGTGAAGTCCCTCATTCGCCTCGTGCGCTGCGCGTGACGAGAGATCGGGACGGTGTGCCGGGATCCATGGGTGTGCAATCCATGCGTGTGTGATCCAGGCGTGTGTGATCCACATGTGGGAGATCCGTGCTGAGCCCCAGGCATCCTGCTGAGGCTCAGGCCGGGAGGCATGAGGAGAGCCCCGGGTCACACATAGTCGATTCTCATCTCCTTTGCCGCCGGGGCTCTCGATATCATTTTAATCCCGACTGTCGGTCTTCGCTAGGCCCGCGGAACCAGACCTATCGACCCCCCGGCGCCGGGTTTAACATCGGGCACACAGGGGTCAGCGCAGAGGAGTGGTGCCGTGCTTGCGGTCAAGGTCGACGGTCTTCGGAAGCAGTATGGCGGGGTGACGGTGGTCGATGACTTGTCGTTCACGATCGAACAGGGCGAGATCTTCGCTCTTCTCGGTCCGAACGGTGCCGGCAAGACCACAGCCGTGGAAATCATGGAGGGACACCGCCGCCCCGACGGCGGCACCGTTCGGGTGCTGGGCTTCGATCCGCAGACCGGCGGGCGGGACTTCCGGGAACGGATCGGAATCGTGCTCCAGGAGGCGGGATTCGACGAGGATTTCACGGTGCGCGAGCTCGTGAGCCTGTACCGAGGCATGTATCCCCGGCGCCTGGGAGTGGAGACGGTGATCGCACAGGTCGGCTTGACCGACAAGCAGAACGCGCGCGTCAAGACGCTTTCCGGTGGGCAGCGCCGACGACTGGATCTCGCCCTGGGACTCGTGGGCGACCCGGAGATGCTGTTCCTGGACGAACCGACGACCGGCTTCGATCCGTCGGCTCGTCGACGTGCCTGGGGCCTCGTCGAAGGGCTGCGCGACCTGGGCAAGACGGTGTTGCTGACCACGCACTACCTGGACGAGGCCGAACACCTCGCCGACCGAGTTGCCGTGATCGTTCACGGACGGCTGGTGGCGCTGGGCACGCTCGACGAACTCGCCGCCGAGCATCACGCCGCCGTGGTCTCCTTCCGACTGCCGGATGACGTGGGCATCGGGGAACTCCCGCCGCTGGGGGCGGCCCCCGCCGCGGATGGCGCAGGATGGGCCATGGAAACAAACCGTCCGGCCTTCGTGCTCCATACCCTGACGGGGTGGGCCCTGGACCGCGGGGTGGAACTGCCCGCGCTGAGCGTGCGCCGCCCGTCTCTTGAGGACGCCTACCTGGCGCTGATCTGGGGCGAGGGCACCGGGGAGGACGTCTCAGCACCGGCTTCGTCGCGGCAGCCATGACCGGGCGGCCGGCCGCGACGGCCCAGGCGATCCAGGCGGGGCGTCCGGCCGCGACTCGACTGGCCCTGGACCAGATCGGTTATGCGGTCAGGGCTCTCTGGCGAACCAGGATGGTTCTCATCTTCACGTTCGCGATGCCCATCGTGTGGCTTGTGGTCATCGGCATCGTGGCCGGGAATGAGACCGTCGACGCGGTATCCGGCGTTCGCGTGATGCAGTTCGCCACGCCGGTTGCGGTGGCGATGGGCACGTTTTTCGCCACCTTTCCCACCCTGGCGACCTCGCTGTCCGAGGCCAGGGAGGGCGGCGTGCTCAAGCGCCTGCGCGGAACACCGCTGCCCGCCTGGGCCTACCTGGTCGGGCAGATCGGCGCCGCCCTCATCTTCGCCTTGGCCTCCCTCGCGGTCACCCTGACGGTCGCCGTCGTCGCCTACGGCGTGGAGGTGCGGGCGGAGACCGCACCGGCCCTGCTGGTGACCCTCCTGGTGGGCCTCGCGTCCTTCTCCGCGCTCGGCCTGGCCGTCGCCACCGTGTCCGCCACGGCCGCCATGGCACAAGCGATCGCTATCGGCGCATCCATCGTGCTGGCCTTCATCTCCGGCATGTTCGTCATCGGCGGCGAGCTTCCCGACTGGCTGTCCCGCGTCGCCTCAGCCTTCCCGCTCAAGCCCTACACGGATGCCTTGAAGGCACAGTTCGACCCGTTCGAGGACGGCTTCGGCTGGGACCTGGGCGCGTTGGCGATCATCGCGGGCTGGGGGGTTGCCGGCACCCTCGTCGCAGCGTGGGCGTTTCGCCGGCAGCCGGGCGCCGTGCGCACGCGCGAACCGGGCGCCGCCCGAACCGTGCCGACCGGGCGTGGGAACGCCGGCGACAGCAGCCCGCCCCGCACGGTCCGGCGACCTTCGGCGTCGCGGCTGGTCTTCGACCAGGCGCGTGCAGCGAACCGGGCAACCTGGCGCGATCCGGGATCCCTCCTCTTCGTCGTCATCCCGGTCGGGCTCTACGCGCTGCTCCTGACGATGCAGGGCAACGTGGTGCTGCCGGGCGGGATGCCGTTCGCCACCTTCTTCGCCGCCAGCATGATCACCTGGGGGGCCGGCACGGCCGTGTTCATGAACCTGCCAGAGGCGGTCGCCCGCGCGCGCGACCGGGGCGGGCTCAAGCGCCTGCGCGGCACGCCGCTGTCGGCGAGCCAGTACCTCGTCGGGGTCACCGCCGCTGGGCTGGCCCTGACCTTCCTGATCGCCGTGCTCGTCGCGGCCACCGGGTACGTCTTCTTCGGACTGCGGATCCCGGCGGCGGGCCTGGCTCTCGGGGCGCTGGTCATCCTGATCGGGACGCTCACACTGGCCGCCTGCGGATTCCTGCTGGCGGCACTGGTGCCCAACGCTCGCGCCGTCGGGGCGGTGGGACTGATGTTCCTGTTCGTGCTCTCCTTCGCCTCCGACGTGTTCATCGGCGGCGGGGGACCGGACTGGCTCGGCACCTTCGGCTCGCTGTTCCCGCTCAAGCACCTCCAGAACGCCCTGGCCGACGCCTGGGATCCGGGCGGACCGGTGCTGGACTGGGTCCACTACGCGGTGCTCCTCGCCTGGGCGGCCGGCGCCGCTGCGCTGGCGGTGCGATTCTTCCGCTGGGAGCCGCGCCGGGGATGAGCGGTGGGCCAGGCCCCGGTGGGCTAAGTCCCGGTCGGTGCAGACGCCAGGTCCCGGGCGATGCCTGCCGCCCACGCGTCGATCGCCGGCCAGTCCCGGAAGTCTCCGTCTGGAAGGATCTTCTCGACCGCCGGAATCTTGCTGACCAGGCGGTCGCGCCCCCGGAGCTTCGAGAGGTCCATCGCGCCAGAGAACACCTGCACGTTGCGGGGCTCGATGCTCTCCGCGAATTCCGCGAACTGCTTCGGTTGTGACTCCACGAGCATGTCCCGGCCCTCGGAATCCGTATGATCCGTGCCGAGCGGGCCGCTGCTGAACAGCCACACCGCGCGGGCGGCGAGCAGGTCGCGGTGTCGCCGCACGAACCTGGTCGCGTCCTTGCGCCACGAGCCCATGTAGGCCGCCGCGCCGATCACGAAGGCATCGTAGGCGCCGGGGTCGCCCACGGTCGCCAGCGGACGCGCATCCGCTTCCAGGCCGGCCGCCCGCAGCGTGGCCGCGATTCGTTCGGCGATGCCCTCGGTGGCGCCGTATTTGCTCGAGTACCCGACGAGTACCGTCATGGGGGCTCCTCCCTGTCTCTTCGCGACAGTACACTCGGTCCCCGTCCGAGCATCAGTCAGGTGTCATCAGTCAGGGGTCATGAGTCAGGTGTCCTGCTCGGCGTAGAGCGCCACGAGCAGGTGCACGTCGACGGGTTCCGTGCGCCCCTTCACCGGGATCCGTCCGAGCGGGGTCGTTTCGGCGCCGGACAGGCCGGCCAGGGTTTCGCTGCTCACCACGGCGCCGCCGACCGGGGCGAGCGCCTCGAGCCGGGAGGCCACGTTCACGACGTCGCCGATCGCCGTGTAGGTGCGTCCGCCTGCGGCTCCGACGACGCCCACTGTCGCAACCCCCGTGTTGACCCCCGCACGGAACCGAGGCCAGCCCGGGTGCGCCTCCGCGACGGCCGAGGCCGCGGCCTGCAGGGCCAGCGCCGCGCCGGATGCCCGCTGGGCGTGGTCGGGCTGGTCCCCGTGGGTGTTGAACGTCACCATGATCGCGTCGCCGATGATCCGGTCGATCTGGCCGCCGAACCGATCCACGATCGGCGGGATCGCCACGGTGAAGTACTGGTTGAGCATCTCGGTGACCTGCGCCGGCGAGTGCTTCTCAGAGAACGTCGTGAAGCCCTGCAGGTCGGCGAAGACTACCGATATGGGTCGTTCGGAGGAGGCTGTCTCTGCGCGGTACAGTCCGGCCCACCGTTCCTCGCGCCAGGACCGCTGCGCGGCGATGGCGATCACGACGAAGGCGGCCAGCATGAGCAGGTGCCATTCCCACCAGGACGCATGCCAGTTCCGGCCCCAGACGATGGCGATCTCCGCCTCGGCCAGCAGCGTGAACGCCGCAGCCATGGCCAGGGGAAGTGTTGATCCCGCGGAACGGGGCAGGCGCAGGTACTTGTAGACCGCAGTGGCGTACAGGGCGAAGCCCGCCACGGCAAGCCAGACCAGCGGACCGGATGCACTCTCGGCCACGGCCTGGCCTTGCGGACCGACGCCGGCCAGCGAGGCGACGCCCCAGGCAAGCATCAGGGCCACGAGCCCCCAGAGCAGCCAGGGACCCCGCCGCACGATGGCGAGGGCGCGATCATCGCCGAGGCGCAGGCTCGATGCGGCGGCGAACCCGGCCGCGACGAGCAGGCTGACGGGCGTCGCGAGCACGAAACCGGGGTTGGGCGCGTCGAGAAGCACCCTGGGTGTGGCGAGGGCGTGCAAGGCGAGGAAGCCCGCGGCGGCGAGGAACGCGAGCGACACGAGCAGCAGCCTGTCATCACCGCGCAGCCGGGCCGCGGATCCGGTCGCGTAGGCCAGCGCCGCGTTGATTCCGCCGATCCCCAGGACGAGCCAGAAGTGTGCCGGGTGGTGCTCCCAGGTGCCGTCCAGGTCGGGCCGGAAGACGAGCAGGGCGAGCCCGCCCAGGGGCGCGAGCAGGAGGGCCGCTGTTGGGACGGCCCGTGCCAGGGGCAGGCCGCCCGTGCCGCGGCTCATGTGTGTCGTGGGTCGCCGGCGCCGGCGCGCGCCAGGTACTCGTGCACGGAGGACACGACAACCGAACCTTCGCCGACCGCGGACGCCACCCGTTTGACCGAGCCGCGGCGAACATCCCCGACCGCGAACACGCCCGGCAGCGAGGACTCCAGGGCGCCGGGCTCCCGTTCGTGCGGCCAGGCCCGGCGGCCGCCTTCGGCCAGGACGTCGGCGCCGGTGAGGATGTACCCCCAGCGGTCGCGGACGACGCTCTCCGGCAGCCATTCCGTGTGCGGCGCGGCCCCGATCAGCACGAAGAGGGCGTCGCTGGGCACGACGCGGTCGACGCCGGTCGCGCGGTCGCGCAGCACCAGGTGATCGAGGCGACCGGACGGGCCGCCGCCGACGACCTCCACATGCGTCTCCACCCGGACGCCGGCGGCCTCCATCTGGTCGATGAGGTACCGGGACATGCTCTCGGCAAGGGTCAGGCCCCGCACGAGCAGGGTGACCGACCTGGCATAGCGCGCCAGGTGCAGCGCGGCCTGGCCGGCGGAGTTGCCTCCGCCGACGACGTGTACGGCCTTCCCGGCCTGCGCCCGGGCCTCGACCGCCGACGCCCCGTAGAACACAGAGACGCCGACGTGCTCGGCCAGCTCGGGCACCGCCAGCCGGCGGTACGACACCCCGGCGGCGATCACGACCGACCGCGCGCGAAGAACCTCCCCTGGTGCGACGGTGATCCGGAATGCGACGTCGTCGGCCTGGAGGCCGACGACGTCGCGCGAGTGGGCGAAGCCGGCGCCGAAGACCCACGCCTGCTGGTAGGCACGCGCGGCCAGCTCCGAGCCCGAGATGCCGCGGGCAAAGCCGAGGTAGTTGCGAATGAGCGAGCTGGAACCGGCCTGGCCGCCGATCGATTCGCGTTCAGTCACGAAGGTCCGGAGTCCCTCGGATGCCGCGTAGACGGCCGCCGCCAGTCCGGCCGGCCCGGCGCCGACAATCGCGACGTCGACCTCGGCGGCCTCCGGCAGCTCGGTGGTCAGCCCGTAAGCCTGCGCCAATTCCGCGTAGCTCGGGTCGCTCAGGATCCGACCGCCCCGCACCCACACCAGGGGGACTCCGGCGTACTCCGCTCCGGATTCGGCCAGCATCCTCCTGCCGTCGTCGGAGTCGGGGGCAGCGTAGGCGTGTGGGACGCCTCCGCGGGCGAGGACGCTGCGCAGATCATGGACTCGCGGTTGCGCGTCGTCGCCGATCACGGTGACCTCGCGGGGCCGCAGGCCGATCGCCCGCTCCCACTCGAGGAGGAACTCGGTGACGGTGCGGTGGAAGTATTCGTCCGGCGATTGCCACGGCCTGATCACGTAGTAGTCGATCTGGCCCGTCGCCATGAGCTGGAGGACACTCTCCGCCGTTTCCCGATCCGCCCAGGCGCCCCAATTGATCAGGAGCCCGCGCCGGATGTCCGGGAACAGGCGTCGCGCCTCGGCGAAAACCGTCTCGCCGCCGGGCAGGAGCCTCGGGTCGTCCGCCAGCAGCAGCGCCACCTGTTCGCCGCGGTTGGCGGCCTCGCGCAAGGCCTCGCCGTCCCGGGCGGCGGTGCCAGACTCCGTAATCCCGTAGTCGGCTGAGTAGCGGCGTTCCAGCTCGCCACGCACGCTGGCCCTGGCGCCGGCCTCCCCGATGGACAACAGGATGACGGGCCGCTGCGGTGACCCGCGCTTCGGCGACCCGGTGACCGCAACCATTTCCGCTCCTCCACCCCGGGCTGACACCCCTGGCTGAGCCGACCGGACAGGCCGGCGGAGCCGAGTGTACTCTCGGCCAGTCGCCCCGGCCATCGGGTCGGAGTCGGCGGCCGGGGCCCGCGGCAGTGGCGAGGCTCAGCGGGCGGCGCCGCCAGCCGCCTCGAGGAGGCTCCTGACCGCGGCCAGGGGGATCGGCAGCCACGCGGGCCGGTTGCGGGTCTCGTACACCGTCTCGTAGACGGCCTTGTCCAGCTCGAATGCGTCGAGGAGGGCAGCGTCGCCCCGCGCGTCCCGCCCGGAGCGTGCCGCGTAGCCATCGAGGAACGCCCGGCGGCAGGCCGTGGCCCACTCCGCTGCCCGGGCAGGATCGCGTTCCGGGTGGGCCATGATGATGGTGCCCGCCGCGTAGGAGAACGACCGGAGCATGCCCGCGACATCGCGCAGGGCGACATCCGGCTGGTCGCGTTCGTGCATGGGCCGCAGGGGCTCACCCTCGAAGTCCACCAGGACCCAGCCTCGCCCCGGGGCGTGCAGGACCTGGCCGAGGTGGTAGTCGCCGTGGATGCGCTGAAGCCTGGGCCAGGGAGCCGACCGCACCCGGCCGAAGACGGCCTCGATCGCCGAGCCGTGGGCGGCGAGGGCGGGCACCTCCTGGGCGGCCGCGCGCAGGCGCTCGCGCATGCCCTCCAACACGCCCTGGATGAACTCGGGCGTGGCCTCGCGGGTCGGCATGGCGCGCGCGAGGTCGGCATGCACGGAGGCGGTGGCCTCGCCGAGCGTGCGTGCCGCGGCGCTGAAATCTTCGCCGGCCTCGGCGGCGCCGAGCGCCACCCGCCAGGCGTCCTCCACACCCGGCAGGAACTCCTGGGCGAATGCCAGGTGGCCACGAGCGCGCCCCCCAGGCTGCCCGGGGTCGTCCCACTCACCCACCACACAGCCGAGCGGGGCCGGCACGAACCGGGAACCGGCCTCGGCCAGGGCGGGCTGCAGGACGACATCGGGATTCTCGCCGTGGTGGACGGCCCGGAACACCTTGCAGATGATCGGACGGGAGGGGTTCCCGTGAGCATCGGCGGTGTCGACGATGATCGAGGTGTTGGACTGTTCACCGCTGACCACCCGGCTGGCCACGACGGTCGCCGCGTGCGCGTGCGAGTGCGCATCCGCCGCGCCCGCCGGCAGCGTCTCGCCATGGGCGGACGCGTCGTGATCCCGGGCGGCTGGGGAGGATGCCCGGCCCAGGATGAAGCTCATCAGCGCCGGTGCATACGCCGGGTCGTGCGGGGCGTCGTAGACGAATACGTCCCCGGTGCCCCTGCCCACGAGGGCCGCTTGTCCCTGTGCCAGGGGCGATCCGCGCTCGGTGAGCGGCAGCTGGAACAGCGGCAGCTCCGGGCTTGCCGTGTCGAGCACGAGGTGGGTGCGGATGCTCACCCCGGGTTCGGTCGTCGGCAGGGTCCACTCGCCGATGCTCCGCAGGGCGGCGACGCGCCCCGTGCCCCCGTACCAGCGCTGCCGCGAGACCCACAGGTTGACGTACTCCGGGAGAGCGGTGCCGCGGCCGAAAGCGAGGTGCCCCGTCGCCTCTGCGTCCCGGCCGGACCCTCGCTCACCCATATCGGTCACAGTACGCCAGCCCGGCCCGGCTACAGGCGCGCCAGCAGTTCGGACTTCTTGGCCTCGAACTCGTCCTCGGTCACCACTCCGGCGTCGCGGAGCTGCCCGAGCTGGAGCAGGTGGCTCGCGGCCGCAGATCCCAGCGCGGGGTTCGCGTGGTGCGGTGCGTCCAGGGCCAGGCGCGGCGTCGGTCCCGCGGCCAGGACGGGTGAGGCGGCGGACGGTGAGACCGCCGGCGCGTGCCCGGCCGACTGGGACATCCGGTCGATCCAGGCCAGGGCGATGGCGGAGAGGATGAAGACCATGTGGATGATGACCTGCCAGAGCACCCCGTCCCAGGTGTAGGTCTCGCCGGTGACGTTGTCCTGGCCTGCGCTTGGTGTGGCACCCCGGGCTGCCAGGTCGCCGACTTCGATGAACGTCTTGAGCAGGTGGATCGACGAGATGCCGACGATGGCCATCGCGAGCTTGACCTTGAGCACGTTGGCGTTGACGTGGGAAAGCCATTCCGGCTGGTCGGGGTGGCCCTCGATGCGGATCCTGGACACGAACGTTTCGTAGCCGCCGATGATGACCATGATCAGGAGATTCGCGATCATGACGACGTCGATCAGGCCGAGGACCGCGAGCATGATCTTGGCTTCGTCGATCTCGATCCCGTGTGACCCGGGGTTCAGGAGGGATTCCACCACGCCGGAGCCGAGGTGGAACAGTTCGACCATGAACACGACGACGTAGATGATCTGCGCGAGGATCAGGCCGATGTAGAGCGGTGCCTGCAGCCAGCGGCTGAAGAAGATCATGAATCCGACACCCTGCACCCAACGGGATTGCTCACGGAAAAGGCGCGGTTCGGGTGTTTGGGTCACCGTCCGAGTTTAGGCCACGGTCGGATGGGAGCCTGCTGTGACCGGACTCAGCTGGAACGAGGGCTGTCGACCCCCTTGACCGAAGCCGGCGTCCGGATGATGCTGGATTGCCGATGGCGAGTTCGCCGTCGGCCGCTTGCGGGTGGATGAGGCTTCCAGCTTGGGGGTAATCGGGTGATGTCCAGACGGTCACGGAATTCGATGTTCGATGAGCACCGAACGCCCGGTGGCGTGCTCGGCGGATTCATCGGGCTCGTGATCGTGAGCGCCATGGCGGGGGTGCTCGTCACCGCGGGCATCGCCCCGGTCCTGGCAGTGACGGGGATGGCCGCGACGAACACGATCACCGTGTTCGAAAACCTGCCCGACTACGTGGCCATCGACCAGCTCGCCCAGAAAAGCAACATCTACGCCACCGAGGCCAACGGGACGAAGGTGCTCCTCGCGTCGTTCTACGACCAGAACCGGGTCGAGGTTCCGTTCGATTCGATGAGCCAGTACGTGAAGGATGCGGCCGTCGCAGGCGAAGATCCTCGCTTCTTCGAGCACAGCGGAGTCGACCTCCAGGGCACTGTGCGAGCGACCGTGAAGACCGCCGCCGGCGGTCAGACCCAGGGCGGGTCATCCATCACCCAGCAGTATGTGAAGAACGTCCTGGTGCAGAAATGCGAGGCCATTGCCGATGCCAGGAAACACGACGCCTGCTATTTCGCCGCGACCGAGACGACTCCGGAACGCAAACTCAAGGAGATGCGACTCGCGATCGGCGTCGAGAAACGGTACTCCAAGAACGAGATCCTTCGGCAGTACCTCAACATCACCGGCTTCGGCGGAACGGTGTACGGCATCGAGGCGGCCGCAAACTACTACTACGGCACGACGGCGGCGAAGGTGACCCTGCCGCAGGCCGCGAGCCTGGTGGCGATCGTGAACAACCCGGTCAAGTTCCAGCTCGACTACCCGACCGGCGCAAGCAACGGAACGGCGAACGGGTATGCGGCCAATCGGGAACGCCGCGACTACATCCTCACGGAGATGTACAAGCAGGACAAGATCACGAGGGCGGCCTACACGGAGGCGGTCGCCACGCCGGTCGAGCCGAAGATCACGGAGCCGAGCACCGGCTGCCAGAGCGCCGGTTCCAGCGCCTACTTCTGCGACTACGTCACGAAGAAGCTGCTGAACGATCCCGTTTTCGGCGAGGATGCGGAAGAGCGCAGGCTCAAATTCCGCCGCGGCGGCTACAACGTCTTCTCGACCCTCGACCTGGACCTGCAGCGAGCCGCGATCACCGCGATGAACAAGAACATCCCGAAGGTCTTCGCGCGGGGCGACGTCGGGGGAGTCATCTCCAGCGTGCAGGTCGGCACGGGCCGCGTGCTCGCGATGGTGCAGAACAAGGACTACAGCCAGGATCCGGCCGTGCAGGCGAAGGGCCGCAACTACACCGGCATCAACTACAACACGGACTACACCGAAGGCGGCTCGAGCGGGTTCCAGCCGGGGTCCACCTACAAGGTCTTCACGCTCGCCGAGTGGCTCAAGGAGGGGCACACCCTCAACGAACGGTCCGACACCCGCCGCAAGTCGAACTGGGGAACGTTCCGGGACAGCTGCCTCGGGCCGCAGAACTACGACTCCCAGGGGTTCAACCCGCGAAACGACCAGAACGAGTCCGGGTCGAACTACTCCGCGCTGCAGGCGACGATCGGCTCCATCAACACCGGCTTCATCGGGATGGCGAAGAAGCTCGACCTCTGCGGCATCCGCAAGACGGCCGAGTCGTTCGGGGTGCACCGCGCCAACGGGAAGCCGCTCGATCAGGGCGCCAGCTCGGTGATTGGGACGAACGAGATCGCGCCGCTGACGATGGCCGTAGCCTTCGCCGGGATCGCCAACAGGGGCACCACCTGCTCACCGGTCGCTATTGACCGCGTCGTCGGGGTCGACGGCACCGAAATTCCGGTGCCGAAGACCACCTGTAAGCGCTCCCTGGACCCGAAGCTGATCGCCGGCATGACCTACGCCATGCAGCGGGTGATGACGAACGGCACCGCGCAGCAGTCCTACGCCGACACGTCCCCCCGGGTGCCGATGATCGGCAAGACGGGAACCACTGACGGTGCGAAAGACACCTGGATGAGCGGGGCAACCACCAAGGTCGCCACGGTCGTCGGGGTCGTTGCCGTCACCGGCACCCTCAACCAGCGGCAATTCTCCTTCGATAGCGGCTACGCCGCCACCGCCCGCCACCGGATGTGGCCGGCCGTGATGTCGGTCGCGAACGCGAAGTACGGGGGCGGTTCCTTCCCGGAGGCCTCCGGCTCGGTCATCGGCAAGGTGGAGGCGCCGAAGCCGAAACCGACCCCGAAGCCGGCGATCCCGAAGCCGGCGGCGCCGAAACCGGAT
The DNA here is from genome assembly GCF_004403955.1 of Cryobacterium sp. TMT1-2-1. Lineage (NCBI taxonomy): Bacteria > Bacillati > Actinomycetota > Actinomycetes > Micrococcales > Microbacteriaceae > Cryobacterium > Cryobacterium sp. TMT1-2-1. The sequence goes on along the minus strand of NZ_SOHC01000002.1, from coordinate 33,053 downwards.
GCGACGCCGTCCAAGCCGAAGCCGGAGGCGCCGCCCGCCGAGCCGGAGCCCGCCACACCGCCGGTCGAGAAGCCGAAGCCCGACCAGAATGGGCGGGGGAAGAACCCGAAGGGCGGGTAGGCGACTCGGCTCACGCGCGCCGCGTCGCCGGCCACAGGTGGTGCACGTTGTGGTGCGGCTCCGCTGTGCGCAGGGCGCCCGCGGTCTCCGCGGCCTGTGCCGCATCGGCTTTCGCGGTCGCCAGCCGATCCGCCGCCTGGCGCTGGGCGACCTGACGGGCCACCTCGAACAGGTCCCAGAGGTTCTCACCGGTGACGGAAACGCCCTTCGCGCCGGACCGGCGGGTGCGGCCGCGAACGAGCATGTAGTTCGTCGAGAACACCTGCCCGCCGACGCGTTCCTGGGCGTCGTGGAAGAAGACCACGTTGGAGACCGGGCCGGTGCCGTCGTCGAGGCTGACGAAGACGACCCGTCGTCCGCCCCGCATCGGCGGCGTATTGGTGGCGCGTCGGACTCCGGCGATGAGCACCTCGGTGCCGCCGGGCAGCGACCCGAGCGCCGACGCCGGGGTCACGCCGAGCTCGGCGAAGAGGGAATGGAAGCGTTCCATCTGGTGGTGGCCGATGGCCAGGTGGAGGTCTCGCAGTTCCAGGTCGGTCTGCGTGCGGCCCCGCAGGTCGAGTGAGGTGACGGCGCCGAGGTAGTCGGGCACGGGCAGGTCCACATCGAAGGCGAGCTGGTCGTCGTCGATGGCGACGGCGGTGCCCTGCAGCCCCTGGATGTGGGCGAGGAGTTCGTGGCGGCGATCACGGTCGTACCCGATGAAACTGTCGAGCGCACCGACCCGGGCCAGGGCCTCGAACGACCTGCGCCTCGGCCGCACGCGGTCCCGGAAGTCCTGCAGCGAGGTGAAGGGCTGATGCCGGGCGATCCTGGCGCGCTCGGTCTCGCTGCTGCCGGCCAGTTCCGGCAGCGCCAGCCGGATGCCCTGCCGTCCGTCGACGAGTTCTTCCACCCGGTAATCGAGGGCGCTGTGCTGCACGTCGAGCCCCAGCACGGGGACGCCGAGCGTGCGCGCCTCGGCGACGAGCAGGTCCTTGGGCCACATGCCGGGGTCGTGGGTGAGGAGGCCGGCCAGGAACACGGCCGGATGGTGGGTCTTCAACCACGCGGACTGGTAGGTGGGCAGGGCGAATGCGGCGCCGTGGGCCTTGGCGAACCCGAAGCTGCCGAACCCGGCGAGCACCTTCCAGACCCGGCTGATGACCGCGGGCGGGAACCCGCGCTCGAGGGCGCGTTCCCTCAGCCAGGCCTCGATCTCGGGGAGCTGGTCGGGCTTGCCCAGGTGGCGGCGGAAGACATCCGCCTTGCCCAGGCCGCAGCCGGTCAGTTCGTCGAAGAGGCGCATCACCTGCTCGTGGAAGATGACGACACCCTTGGTTTCCCGCAGGATCGCTTCGAACCGGGGGTGCAGGTAATCGGGAGCGACCTCGCCGTGCCGCGCCTGCAGGTAGAGCAGCGGCATGTTGTTCTGCATCGGCCCGGGCCGGAAGAGCGAGATCTCGACGGTGAGGTCGTTGAACACCTCGGGCTGCAGCTTGCCGACCAGCTCCATCTGGCCGGGGGACTCCAGCTGGAAGATCCCGAGCGTGCGGGTGGAGCGGATGAGCTCATAGGTCGCCGGGTCATCCAGCGGCACCCGGTCGAGGTCGATGGTTTCCCCGGTGAGCCGGCGGTGCTCGGCGACGGCGTGGGCCATCGCGGACTGCATGCGCACGCCGAGGATGTCGAGCTTGATCAGGCCCATCGGGTCCATGTCGTGCTTGTCGAACTGGGACATCGGCAGGCCCATCCCGGATGCCTGCACCGGGGTGCGGTCCAGCAGCGAGGCGTCGGACAGGATGACGCCGCAGGGGTGCACCGAGATGTGCCGGGGGAGCCGGTCGAGTTTCGCGGTGAGGTCGACGAGCAGGTCGAGCTGCTGCGACTCGCGCACCTCGGCGGCCAGCGCCTCGAGCTCCGGTTTCTCGTCGAGGGCGCGCCGGAAGTCGCGGGCGTTGAAGCGCCACATCTGTTTCGCGATCGCGGCGACCTGGTCGTCGGGCAGCCCCAGGGCCAGGCCCGCATCGCGCACGGCGCCGCGCCCCCGGTAGGCGTTGGTCATCGACATCAGGCTGACCCGGTCGCTGCCGAAGGTGGCGAAGATGGCCCGGTAGATGTCGTGCCGCCTGGCCGACTCCACGTCCAGGTCGATGTCAGGCAGGGTCTGGCGTTCGGGGGAGAGGAATCGCTCCCAGAGCAGCCCATTGGAAAGGGGTTCCACCGACGAGGTGTGGAGGGCGTAATTGAGCACGGAGCCCACGCCGGAGCCGCGCGCCTGGATGCGCACGCCCATATCCCGGATGAGGTCCGCGACCCGGGCCACGGTGAGGAAGTAGCTGGCGAAGCCGAGGTGTTCGACGGTCTTCATCTCGTGGGCCAGGCGGGCGTGCGCGGCCTCGACCTGGCCGGTTCCGGCGTACCGGGTGTCGATGCCGTGCCGGGCGCGCCGCCACAACTCGGCGACCGGGTCGCCGGTGACGCCGATGACGCTCGCCTCCGGCATGCGCGGCCGGCCGAGGCCGATGTCGGCGACCGGGTCGAGCGCGCACCGTTCCGCGAGCAGTTCGGTGTCCCGGAGCAGACGCTCGAGGGCTCCACCCTCGTGGGTGCCGGCGTCGACCACCATCCGGGCGACCTGCCGCATCAGCGCTGCCGGCTTCAGCCACGCCTGGCCGTTGGACTGCAGCTGCTCCAGCTGGGCGAGCGGGGTGAGCGCGCGGGCGGCGTCGGCGAGGTCGGCCGTGACCGCCTCCTCCGGGGTGCCGTAGCGAACGGCGTTGGTGAGCACGGCCGGCAGTCCTGCGTGTTCGGCGAGGCCGAGCATCCGGGTGGCCGGCGCCACGCTGCCGGGCCGGCCGGAGTCGGCGAGGTGGCAGACCACCTCGAGGGCCAGCGACCCGGGGGGCATCGTCCGAAGCCACGACGCCAGGCGGGCACGGGCCTCGGCGGTGTCGCGGCGGAGCAGGGCGGCGCCCACGTCGGAGTCGGGACCGATGAGCACCGTGAGGGCGCGGAGGCCGGCCAGCTCGGCGAGGCGGGCCCGGTTGATCGACGGTGTCTTGCCGGCCCGGTGGGCGGAGCCGGATTCATGACAAGCAGAGACCGCGCGGCAGAGGGCGGCGTAGCCGCGGCCGGACGTGCTGCCGTGCGCGAGCACCACCACCCGCCCGATGGGCCGGTGCTCGTCGTCATGCACGGCCAGGTCGGCGCCGAGCCCCGGCCGGATGCCCGCCGCCACGCACGCGCGCACGTGCTTGACCGCGCCGTAGAGGCCGTCCCGGTCGGTCACGGCGAGGAATCCGGCGCCCTGCGCCGCGGCCTGCTCGGCGAGGGTCTCCGGGAGCGTCACGCCGTAGTGCGGGGAGTACGCGCTGGCGACGTGGAGGTGCGGGAAGGCCATGCCCGGTGTCATCCCCAGTCGAGAGCCAGCACCCAGGACCCGTCGACATCGTGTCGCAGGTCGTAACGGTGCTGTTCCTCGCCTCCGCGTGACGCATCGAGGCGCCACAGCTCGGTGTCGATGCGGGTGGGCACCCCGTCGTTCTCCCACCAGCTGGTGCGGGAGAAGACCGCCTGGGGCTGCCCGATGACGGTGTGTTCGAATCGATTCCAGATGAACGAGCGCGGATCGCCGTCCGCGGAGAGCTCCACGTCGACCCGCGCGTCGATGATCTGGGGAGATGTGATCTGGGGAGATGTGATCCGTGGAAATGCGACCTGCGACATGGCCCGACCTCTCTGACTGCCTCGTGCAGCCTGCCTCGTGCAGCGTTCATGCACTCGGCTTCGTGCAGCGTTTATGCACTCGCATGAACTCGAACGTATGTTCGATAGTGAAAAGTGTACGCCACACCTCCGACACCCGCTATTCCCGGCGGAGTTTGCACGTCTCCCTTTTCGCGGCGGCTGATCAAGGACCGAACCAGACCCTTGACGCCGCAGTCTTCACCCGGCAAATATTCGCAAATACAGTCCGCTTCGATGTTGGGGGGAATCCGAATCCGCAATCGAAACATTCGTTGGCCAGGTCGCGGCCAACGGGCCGCCGGGATCGCGATTGCTGCGATGGTCTTGACCATTCCCGCACTGACCGCGTGCAGCGAGAGCGGGAACACCCGTCGAACTTCCCGGTGGAAATCGACCCGCCGACTGCGCAGAAGATCCGTCGACTCACACGTATCTGTACGTTGGCGAACGGTGGCTGCGCGCACGAACGGTCACCTGCACCCAACTGGACTGACGCGACCCACCGCGGCGGGGGGTTAGTCTCGAGGTATGACCAGCGTCGACGTCTTCGCCCCGGTACCGGGCGATTCCGCGCACGCCGAATTGTCGGACGCGGAAATGCCGGACACGGTGACGGACACCCACGGTCGCCGTTTGCGCGACCTGCGCATCTCGGTGACCGACCGGTGCAATTTCCGCTGCGTCTACTGCATGCCCAAGGAGATCTTCGGCCGGGACTTCGCCTTCATGGACCGAGACGAGCTGCTCAGCTTCGAGGAGATCACCCGGCTCGCCCGGATCTCCGTCGCCCACGGTGTCGAGAAGATCCGCCTCACCGGGGGAGAGCCGCTCCTGCGCAAGGGGCTCGAGGAACTCGTGGGCTCGCTCGCCGCGCTCCGCACGCCCGACGGGCGCAAGATCGACATCGCCCTGACGACGAACGGTTCCGCGCTCGCGGTGCGGGCACAGGCGCTCGGGGACGCCGGGCTCGACCGGGTGACGGTGTCGCTCGATTCCCTCGACGAAGCCACGTTCCAGGCCATGAACGACGTGAAGTTCCCCGTCGCGAAGGTCCTGGGCGGCATCGACGCGGCGCACGCGGCCGGCCTCGGCCCGATCAAGATCAACATGGTGGTCAAGCGCGGCCAGAACGACCAGGACATCGTCGCAATGGCCCGCCACTTCAAGGGTTCGCCCTACATCCTCCGGTTCATCGAGTTCATGGATGTCGGCACGAGCAACGGCTGGAAGATGGACGAGGTCGTCCCCTCCGCCGAGGTGATCAGCCGGATCACGGCCGAGCTCCCGCTCGAGGCGATCGCGCCCAACTACGACGGCGAGACATCCGCCCGGTGGCGTTACCTCGACGGGAGCGGCGAGATCGGGGTCATCTCCAGCGTCACCCAGTCGTTCTGCCGGTCCTGCTCCCGGGCGCGGGTCTCGACCGACGGCAAGCTGTTCACCTGCCTGTTCGCCACCGAGGGCCACGACCTGCGGGCCCTGATGCGGGCCGGATGCTCGGACGAGGCGCTGACCGAGGTCATGGGCACCATCTGGCGCGAGCGCACGGATCGCTACTCGGACCTGCGGAGCTCGAAAACCCGGGAGCTGCGCACGACCGGCAAGAAGAAGATCGAGATGTCCTACATTGGCGGGTGAGCGGGGTTGAGCCGGATTACCGCCCGCCGCCAGACCATCCGGGTGACCGTCGGCGATTCCGCGGCGTCCCGGGTCACGCGGGAAGATACGCTCGCCGTCGAGGAGCCGCTGGAAATGCGCGTGAACGGCCGCGCCCTCGCGGTGACGATGCGCACCCCGGGCAATGACTTCGACCTCGTCGCAGGGTTCCTGGTCTCGGAGGGCGTCATCACCCGCGGTGAGCACTTCGCGATGGCCCGCTACTGCGCCGGGGCGACGGACGAGGGCGTGAACACCTACAACGTCCTCGAGGTGACCCTGGCGCCCGGGGTCGCCGCGCCCGATCCGAGCGCGGAAAGGTCGTTCCTGACCACGAGTTCCTGCGGGCTCTGCGGCAAGGCCAGCATCGACGCCGTGCGCACCCGGTCGGCCTGGGACATCCGTGATGACTCGATGCGAATCGAACCGGAACTTCTCGTCACCTTCCCGGACACCCTGCGCGCGGCCCAGGCGGTCTTCGACAAGACCGGCGGGCTGCACGCGGCGGCCCTGTTCGACGGGACGACGGGGGAGATGCTCGTGCTCAGGGAGGATGTCGGCCGGCACAACGCGGTCGACAAGGTCATCGGCTGGGCGCTCAAGGAAGACCGGCTGCCGCTGCGCGGCACGGTTCTGATGGTCTCCAGCCGGGCGAGTTTCGAGCTGGCCCAGAAGGCGCTGATGGCCGGCATCCCGGTGCTGGCGGCCGTTTCGGCGCCGTCGTCGCTGGCCGCCGAGTTCGCGGCCGAGGTCGGGATGACGCTCGTCGGGTTCCTGCGCGGCAACTCGATGGTGGTCTACGCCGGCGGAGAGCGCATCGAGCAGGGCGAGCTGAGCCCCGCGAGCTGAGCCATGCGCGCTGAGCTCCGCGAGCTGAGCCATGCGCGCTGACCCGCGACGATGCTGGTTGAGTTGCGGAGAAAGTACCTTCATTTCGCGCGGGAAGGTGCTTTCTCCGCAAGTCAATGCTGCGGGCGTCGCTGTGGGCGGGGTCGGGCGCGCGCCCTAACTCATTTGCGGGGTGTCCTCAGCGCGCGGCACGAAGCGAACGGCCATCGCCTTGTAGCCGGGCGTGTTCGACTCGCGGGCGACGAGTTCGCGGTGCATCAGGGCGTTCGCCTCGGGGAAGTACGCCGCCGCGCAGCCGCGCGGGGTCGGGTAGAACACGAGACGGAAGCTGTCCGCCCGACGTTCCTCGCCCTGGAAGGTGCTGATCACGTCCACGAGGTCGCGGTCCGCGAATCCCATGTCGGCGGCGTCGTCCTTGTTGATCAGGATGACCCGGCGGCCGCCCGAGATGCCGCGGTAGCGGTCATCCAGCCCGTAGAACGTCGTGTTGTACTGGTCGTGGCTGCGCATGGTCTGCAGGATCAGGTGCCCGGGCGGCGGGGTCAGGTATTCCAGCGGGCTGACCGTGAACCGGGCCAGGCCGATGTCGGTGGCGAAGCTGCGCGAGTCTCGCGGCGGGTTGGGCAGCACGAAGCCGTTCTTCGTGCGCAGGCGCCGGTTGAAGTCCTCGAAGCCCGGCAGCACGCGCGAGATGTGGTCGCGGATGACGTCGTAGTCCTCGGCCATCGCCTTCCAGTCGATGCGGTGGTCCTCGCCGAGGGTCGCCGTGGCCATCCGGGCCACGATCACGGGCTCGGCCAGAAGGTGCTCCGACACCGGCTCCAGCCGCCCCTGCGTGGTGCGGACCACGGACATGGAGTCCTCGACCGAGAGCACCTGCCGGCCACCCGGATGCTTGTCGTCGGTGTCCGTGCGGCCGAGCGTCGGCAGGATCAACGAGGTCCGGCCGTGCACCACGTGAGAACGGTTCGGTTTGGTGGACACGTGCACGGTCAGGCCGACGCGCTGCAGCGCGGCCCCCAGCGCCTCGGTGTCCGAGGCAGCGAGGGCGAAGTTGCCGCCCATCGACACGAACACGTCGACGTCGTCGTTCTCGAACGCCTCGACCGTGTCGACGGAATCCAGGCCGTGCGCGCGCGGGGCATCGATCCCGAATTCCTTGTCCAGGGCATCCAGCATCCACTCGTGCGGCTTCTCCCACACGCCCATCGTGCGGTCTCCCTGCACGTTCGAGTGGCCGCGCACCGGGCAGGCGCCTGCGCCGGGCTTGCCGAAGTTGCCCTGCAGCAGCAGCAGGTTGATGATCTCCTTGAGCGTGTTGACCGAGTGCGGTTGCTGGGTCAGTCCCAGCGCCCAGCAGATGATCGTGGCCCTGGATTTCACCATCATTCCGGCGACCGTGGCGATCTGCAGCCGGGACAGGCCGGTCGCCGCTTCGGTTTCGTCCCAGTCGATGGTCTTGCGGGCGGCCCGGTACGCGTCGATGCCGTCGGTGTTGGCGGCGACGAACTCGTGGTCGACGACGGAGCCCGGCACGCGCTCCTCCTCCTCGAGGAGCAGGTGGCCGAGCGCCTGGAACAGGGCCAGGTCGGCGCCGACCTTGATCTGCAGGAACTCGTCGGCGAGGTCGGTGCCCTTGCCGACAAGTCCGGAGGGGGTCTGCGGGTCCCTGAAATTGAACAGCCCGGCCTCCGGCAGCGGGTTCACGGCGACGATCTTGCCGCCGTTGTCCTTGCACTCGGCCAGGGCCGACAGCATCCGGGGGTGGTTCGTGCCCGGGTTCTGGCCGATCACGAAGATCAGTTCGGCCTGGTGGATGTCCTCGAGCGAGACGGTGCCCTTGCCGATGCCGATCGTGGGGTTCAGCGCGGAGCCGGATGACTCGTGGCACATGTTCGAGCAGTCCGGCAGGTTGTTGGTGCCGATGGACCGGGCGAACAGCTGGTACATGAACGCGGACTCGTTGGCGGTGCGGCCCGAGGTGTAGAACACGGTGCGCTCGGGCGTCGTCGCCCTGATCTGCTCGCCGATGAGCTCGAAGGCGTCGTTCCAGGAAATCTGCGAGTAGTGCGTGTCGCCGGGGCGGATGACGACCGGATGCGTGATGCGCCCCTGGTTGCCCAGCCAGTACTCGGTCTTCTCGGACAACTCGGTGATGGAATGCTCCGCCCAGAAGGCCGGGGTCACCGTGCGCAGCGTGCTCTCCTCGGCGACGGCCTTGGCGCCGTTCTCGCAGAACTCCGCGGTCTTGCGGTGGCCCTGCGACTCGGGCCAGGCGCAGCCGGGGCAGTCGGTGCCGTTCCGCTGGTTCAGCCGCAGCAGCGACCGGGCCGTGCGGGCCACGCCGGCCTGGGCGATCCCGCGGTCCAGGGCCACGATCACGGCCTCGAGCCCGGCCGCGGACGTCTTGGGCTTCTTGACGACGAGGTTGTTCTCGTTGATGTCCTCTACCGGGGCTTTATGTGTCATGAACCCCATCCTGCCCCCAGCGGGGCCGGATGCCCAACGCCGCGCCCATCCGGATGTTGCGCTGGAGCACGATAGGCTGTGCGTTACGGCGTTTTTGCCGATGGCAATGGAGCTGTGGGAACCAGCTCTCCTGTGATGAGGGAATCACCATGAGCTGGCTTGATCGAGAGCGCACGATCGCACCTCCCGGATTCAACCGCTGGCTCATTCCGCCGGCGGCGCTCGCCGTTCACCTGTGCATCGGCCAGGCCTACGCGACGAGCGTCTACAAGACCGCACTAGTCGCGCATTTCGGCGTCAGCCTGACCCAGATCGGCCTGATCTTCTCGATTGCGATCGTCATGCTCGGGCTCTCGGCCGCGGTGATGGGAACCTGGGTCGACACGAACGGCCCGCGCAAGGCGATGTTCGTGTCGGCGCTGTTCTGGTCGGGCGGCTTCCTCGTCGGCTCGCTCGGCATCTTCTCCGGCCAGCTCTGGCTCGTCTACCTCGGGTACGGATTCATCGGCGGGATCGGACTGGGCATTGGCTACATTTCCCCCGTGTCCACCCTGATCAAGTGGTTCCCGGACCGTCCGGGCCTGGCCACCGGCATGGCCATCATGGGCTTCGGCGGCGGCGCCCTGATCGCCAGCCCGGTCTCCACGGCTCTGCTGGGCCTCTACGACCCGAACTCGGGAGCGGAGGGCTGGGTGGCCAGCGGCGACGCGGTCGGCAAGCTCTTCCTCACCCTCGCGGTCGTCTACCTCGCCTACATGATGTTCGGCGCGTTCACGATCCGGGTTCCCGCCGCCGGCTGGAAGCCCGCAGGCTTCGACCCGGCCACGATCGCGGCGAAGCCGCTCGTCACGAGCAACAACGTCTCCGCGGCCAACGCGATCCGCACCCGGCAGTTCTGGCTCGTCTGGGTCGTGCTCTTCTGCAACGTCACGGCCGGCATCGGGATCCTCGAGCAGGCGGCGCCGATGATCCAGGACTTCTTCCGCCAGCCGGACGGCAGCTCTCTCGTGTCGGCCGTCGTGGCCGGCGGCTTCGTCGGCCTGCTCTCCATCGCCAACATGGGCGGCCGGTTCGCCTGGTCCGCCACCTCGGACAAGACCGGGCGCCGGAACATCTACATGGTCTATCTGGGGGTCGGCACGGTGCTGTACCTCCTCCTGGCCCTCGTCGGTTCGTCAACGACGGCGCTCTACGTGCTGCTGGCCTTCGTGATCATCTCCTTCTACGGAGGCGGTTTCGCGACCGTACCGGCCTATCTGCGCGACCTCTTCGGCACCTTCCAGGTCGGCGCCATCCACGGCCGGCTTCTCACCGCGTGGTCCGCCGCCGGGATCGCAGGTCCCCTGATCGTCAACGGCTTCCTGGACGCCCAGGGAACCCCGGGGGAGCTCACCGCCCAGGCGTACCAGCCGGCGCTGCTCACGATGGTGGGGCTGCTGGTGATCGGTTTCATCGCGAACCTGTTCGTCCGTCCGGTCCATTCCACCTTCCACGAACCCGTAGCGACGCCGGCGACGGTGCGCGAACCAGCATTGGAGTCCTGACATGACGAGGACAAAACTCACGCTCGCCTGGGCGCTGGTCGGGATTCCGCTGGCCTACGGGGTGTTCATGACCCTGACCAGGGTCTCGGCGCTCTTCGGCTAGGCGGGCGCCGGCGGTGTCAGGCCGTCAGACGTCGATCGCGTGCACCAGCGACTCCTGCACCATGCCCAGCCATTCGTACACGTTGGCCAGGAACGGGGCCTCCTCGCCGGTGAGGTGCTGCACGCCGTCCGAGGAGAGCTCGAGCCGTTCGGCGAGGGTCAGCCGCAGGTCGGTGAGGGTGCGCAGCCAGGACTGAACGGCCGCGTCGTCGAGCTCGATCGTCACCGGCGGCTGGTCGTCCACGTCGTCCCCACGGTCACTCTCGTCTTCGTTACCGTCGTCTTCGCCGCCCGGGTAGTCGTCGCCCTGGTATTCGTCGTCGCCGAGCGAGGCCAGCACCGCGCGCGCGTTGCGCTCCTTGCGGTCGAGGATGCCGTCGGCCGTGAACCGCCGGAACTCCGCCGCCGCCTCCGCGTCCTCGCGGTAGGCGTCGGGCAGCAGGCGGCGCACCGCGGGGTCGGCGGATGCCCCCAGCGCGTGGCTGGCCGCGGCATCCAGCAGGCCGACCAGCTGGGACACGGCGAGGCGCAGGAGCTCGACCTCCACCGGAACGAACTGCGCGGACACGGCGCCGGTCGCGTCGCGCACGAACCGCATCATCCTTCGGCCCTGGCCAGGGTGGCCCAGAGGCCGTAGTCGTGCATCGCTTCCACGTGACGTTCCATTTCTTCGCGGTTGCCGGTGGCCACCACGGCTCGGCCGTTGTTGTGCACCTGGAGCATGAGCCGTTTGGCCTCGTGCGCCGAAATGGCGAAGTAGCTGCGGAACACGTAGGCCACATAGGACATGAGATTGACCGGGTCGTCCCAGACAATCGTGACCCACGGACGCGCCAGCATCGGGGCGTCGCGAAGGTCCGGGAGCGGGGCGGGAAGGGACACGCCCCCAGCTTCACACGGTCCGGCGCGCAGTGCCACCCGCCGCCGCGTGGGAGGATGGCGGGATGCCTCGCGTGAGCCCTCGATGACCCGCCGGCGGAGAACTTCGAAGGGGTCCCTGGCGAGCGCAGGGCTCATCGCGGCGGTCATTCTGGCCGCGTTCCTCTACTTCACGGATGCGCCTGCTTCTGCACCCGCCCCGCCCCCGGGCGCGTCCGCGGGTGCCACCGTGCCGGCCCCGGCCGGTCCGACGCTGGATTCCGCGGCCGCGGTCGCCGCCGTTGCCGCACTTCCCGACGCCGCATACCGGGACGACGGGAGCTATGCCGGCCACCGGGACGACCTGTTCGGTGACTCCTGGTCCTTCGACTTCGACCGGAACGGCTGCGACGCGCGCAACGACATCCTGAGCCGCGACCTCACGGCCGTCAGCCTCAAACCGGCCCGCTGTGTCGTCGAGACCGGCACGCTCGCCGACCCGTACAGCGGCGAGAGCATCGGCTTCGTGCACGGCGCCGACACGTCGGATGACGTGCAGATCGACCACCTGCTGCCGCTCAAGGCCGTGTATGCCACCGGGGGAGCGGCCTGGACGTTCGAGAAGCGCCGGGCGCTCGCGAACGACCCGGTGAACCTGCTGGCGGTGAAGGGCTCCGAGAACGGCTCGAAGTCCGACTCCCTCCCCAGCGAGTGGCTGCCCGGGGTCTACCCGGATGTCTCGGACCGGCACGATGCGGGCCAGCGGGTCGTCTGGGACGATCTGCCCTCCGACACGGCGCTGCAGTGCTGGTATGTGAAGAAGCTGGTTCCGGTGTTCGTGGCGTACGAGCTCGGGGTGACTCCGGAGGACCGGGCGGCCATGTCAGCCGTGCTCAGAACCTGCTAGGGACATCCTTCCAGCAGCTGGATTCCGTGCTCGGTCTGCCGGTTGACCAGGACCGAGCCCTGGGAGTCGCAGATCGCATTCACGAGAAGCGCGTAGCCTTCACCGTTCTGGAAGTTGCCCTTCTCACCGGCGAGGCCGAAGCCCTGGATGGTTCCGGGGGGTACGAAGGCCCAGACTTCAGGGGCCCCGGGGAACACGCTGGGCAGCCAGGCCCAGTTGCCGTGGATGATCGGCCCGCTGGTGCAGTTGGAGCCGCACGCGGCTGGTGGCTTCGAGACATTGACACAGTCCAAAGCCTGCGCGGCCGTGGGGACGAGCACAAAGGCAGCCGCGAGAGCGGCTGCGGCGAGGGTTTTTCTCAACACGATTACTCCTTCGGAATGGTTGACAGTGCATAAGAGCCGCAACCGCGTGCTGATGCCGCCCCCGATCCGGCTGCATAGAAAACCCTACTCAGAAGCGGCCGCCCGTCAACAGCGTTGGGCCTCCCGTCCTAATCCAGTTGGCAGGCCTGCGCGCGGAACTGCTACTCCAGGTCGTCCCAGTCGTACGCCGTGCTGAAGCCGACCTCCGTGTCGATCACCGGCCTGGGGGAGGACAGGGCCAGGGTGCGCTTGTGCAGCTCGGAGACGAAGTCGACGGTGTTCGGCTCCTCGAGGACCGATTCCTCCGGAACGCCGACCAGCTCGCTGGCGGGACCGACGACCATGCGCACAAGCACGGCCTTCCCGTCATCCGTGAAGGCGGGGATCTCCAGGGACTCGGCCTCATGGTTCTCCCCAAGCGCTGCCACGAACCGGAACAGCCCGTTCGCGATGTCGTCGCTCGTGAGGAACGACGCCCCGGCATAGCTCACCCTCATCATGCGACCACTCTTTACTCGTCGTCGGCCGAGCACAACCCATTGCATGCCCAAGGCGCAGTGGTAAAGTCGCGGGGAATTCCGCTGCAGGGAGGGGAGTGTCCATGGGCACGCAGGCTGAACTGGACGCGGTGCGGACCGCGGGCTCCATCCTCGAGGCCATGCGGGGTGCCGACGACCTGGCCGAAGCCGTGCGCCGGCACGGCGGGGCGCGGGACGTGCGGCTCCTCCTGCGCGCGGCGACCGACCCCGAGGATCAGCTCACCGCCATCGCCGCGATCCACGCCCTCGCGCCGCTGCCCGACGAGTCGGCCGGGAGCGCGCTCGTGTCCCTGCTCGCCAGGGACGAACCCTTTCTCCGTGAGCATGCGGCGTGGGCGCTTGGCGGGCGGCCGCCCCGTGCCGACGCGATCTCCGGGCTTGTGGCCCTGGTCGCCGCCGGTGGCTTCTCCGGGATGATCGCGCAACGCAGCCTCGAGCGCTGGGGCGCGTCGGCACCGGAACGAGTGGCGCTCGCGCTCGACGGCGCGCTCTTGGGGCTCAGCGAACCCGGGGCGAGGGCGCGGCTGGTTGAGACCGCCGGGCTCGTGCCCGGACGAATCCCCGGGCGGCTCATCCGTCGGGTGGCCCTCGACCCGGCCGAGGCCACCGAGGTGCGTGCGGCGGCGATCGCCGCGCTCGGCGATCTCGGGGCGAACCAGGCCGGGACTCGGATCGTGACCGACCTCGCCCGCGGGACCGACTCGCTGGCCGATGTCGCGAGGCTCGCGCTGGCCGACCTGGCCGACCTGGCCGACCTGGCCGACCTGGCCGGCCCGGCCGAGTCGAGCGGGCCGGCCGCACACTCCGACGTCGTGGGGCCGAGGAGGCCCGGCGTGACGATCGCGCAGGTGTTCCTGCCCGCCGACATCGACCGGGAGCTCTCCCAGGTGGGCTCGGGTGACAACGGCGGCATCGCGACGCTGCTCGTGCGGCTCGGGGACGCGCTGGTCGAAGCCGGCGCGTCGACCGGCCGCGCAGCCGATGCGCACGCCCCCGCGCCGGTCTCACGGGTGCTGACCCTGTCCAGGGGGAACCACGCCGGCGCCCTGCGCGGCCTGGCCGACCTCGCCTCCTCCCGGCTCGGGCACGTCTTCGCGACGGTTCCGTTCCTCGGCGAACCGGTGGCCTCGGTGGACGCGTGGCCGCGTCGCGTCGAGGCGCAGCGCGGGCTCCGCCGGATTCTTCGCGCGGCCGGGACGGTCGACGCTGTCCATCTCCGGATGGCCGATGTCGGCACTCTCGCAGCGGTGACGGTCGCGCGCGAACTCCGGATCCCGGTGGTCTTCACGCTGGCGCCTGATCCCCACGCGGCGATCCACGCCCTCGAGGCGGCGGGGGAGCTGACGCGGCAGGACTTCGGCGCTGCCGACGTGCAGGAGCACTTCTGGTTCCGGACGCGACTGGCGCAGCGCGTGACCGCCGAATCCGCGCGCGTCGTGCTCTTCCCTCGGCCGGAGTTGCGGCGGGACCTTCGGCAGCTGGTGGGGGTCGACATCGACCTGGACCCGGAGCGTTTCGCCGTGGTGCCCGAAGGAATCGACCTCCAGGTGATCGAGCGGGCCGGTGCCGACGCGCTCGCCGCATCCGAGCCGGGAGGCGCCCGGCATCCTGACTTCGACGCCCTTGACGCTGTGCTCGGCGGACTCCCGGCGAATCGGCGGGGCCTGCCCCTGGCCATCACGGTCGGTCGGCTGCACACGGTGAAGGGTATGGCGACCCTCGTGGAGGCCTGGCTGGGTGACCCCGCGCTGCGCGCACGCTGCAACCTGCTCCTCGTCGGGGGCGACCTGGAACATCCGTCGGGCGAGGAACGACGCCAGCTGGACCGGATCGACGCGGCCCTGCCGCGTGCCGAGGCGGCCGCCCGCGGACTCCTGCTCGCGGGGCACCGGGCGAACGGCACCGTGGCGCGCTGGCTGGCGGCCGCCCGCTACGGGCGCCCGGGCCTGGCCGCCCCGCATGGCGCGTACGTGTGTGCGAGCGTCAAGGAGGAATTCGGTCTCGCCCTGCTCGAGGCGCTGGCGACCGGGCTGCCGGTGGTCGCGCCCGCCGGCGGGGGACCGGCGACGTTCGTCGAAGACGGCGTGACCGGGTTCCTCGTCGACACCCGCGACGCCCGCGCGCTGGCCGGCGGGATCACCAGCGCCCTGGACCTGTCCGGCGGGGCGCGCGGCGCCGAGAACGCGGAGCGGGCGCACGCCATGGTGGCGCGGGACTTCGCCATCCAGACGATGGCGGATGCCCTCTCCCTGGTCTACCGCGCCGCCGCCGCGCCGGCGGACCCGGCGGCCGGTAAGCTGAGCGCCTCATGAGCGTGCTTGTCATCAGCCCCGACTACGCCTCCCACCTCTACCCGCTTGCCGCCCTGGCGACCGCGTGGCGGGACGAGGGCGAGCGGGTGGTGGTGGCCACGGGCGAAGCCACCGCCGGGATCGTCCGGTCGTTCGGCTACGACCACGTGCCGCTGCAACTGGGCCGAGGCTCCAATCCGGGGGTGATCAGGGCCGAACAGCAACCCACCGGGGAGGATGACGCGTTGCGCGGCTTCTTCGCGGCCACCCGCAACGGGATGGTCGAGACGCTGCGGTTCCAGGCCGAGGCGCGCAGCAGCGACCTCCTCTGGAACCCGGTCGAGGTGGCCGGGGACGTGCAGCGCGTCGTCGAGCGCGTCCGACCGGATCACGTGATTGTCGACCACCTCGCGTTCAGCGCGCGGCTGGCCCTGAAGAGCGCGGGGATCAGCCATGCGGACGTCGTGCTCGGGCATCCGACGGCCCTCCCGGTCGGCACGGAGATCTACGGGTTCGTGTCAACCTGGCCGGAGGCATTCACGCCGGGCCACGACGAGCTGGACTCGCTGCGGAGGCTGTGCGGGAGGGTGCGCGACTCGTTCACGGTGCAGTGGAACGACGCGCTCATCCGCCTCGACCCCGGAGCGACGCCGGCGGCCGACGCGTTCACCGAGTCAGGCGATGTGCTCCTGCTCAACTATCCCGCCGAACTCCACCCCGCGGCCCGGGGGCTGCTGCTTCCGCCGCACGTCTTCCTGGGCTCTGCGGTGCGTGACGACGAGTCGGATGCCGAAACGCGGGAGTGGCTCGCCCGGGACGCCGCCCCCGTTGTCTACGTCAGTTTCGGCAGCTTCCTCTCGGTGCGCGGGGATGTGCTCGCCCGCGTGGTGGAGGCGCTGCGCCCACTGGACGTGCGGGTGGCGCTGGCGGCGGGATCGACCGACCCGGCCGAGCTGGGTCCGATTCCCGGCTCGTGGCTGGTGCGCGAGTTCCTGCCGCAGGTCAGCCTGCTGCGCGGCTCGGCCCTGGCCGTGTCCCACGGCGGCAACAACAGCGTCACCGAGGCGATGACCCACGGCGTCCCGATGCTGCTGCTGCCCTTCTCGACCGACCAGTTCGCGGGCGCCGCCGCCGTCGAGGCGGCCGGGCTCGGCGAGGCGCTGGACCCGAACGCCGCGCCGCCGGAGAGGATCAGGGAGGCCGCCATCCGGTTGCTCGCCCTCGGGGGTGAGGCGCGGGAGCGCCTCGACCGCCTGTCCGCTTCCCTCGCGGACGATGCGGGCCCGGCCCGGGCCTTCGACGCGCTCCGGGTGGTGCCGGACCTGCGCTGATTCGGCCGAGCGACCCGGCGGGCCTCAGTCGTCGACGTCGGCGCCCGTTCCGAGGTCGGCGCAGTCGATCATCCGCACCCCGTGTTCCACCAGGTAGGGGCGGGCCCCGGTGTCGCCGGCGAGACGCTCGCCGAGCGGCGCCCAGTGCCGGCGCCCGATCACGACCGGGTGACCGGGGCGGCCGTCGAAGCCCGCCTGGCGGAGGGTGTCGGGGCCCACGGATGTCGCGTCGTCGTCGTCCCCGGCCCCGATGAGCCGGGCCACGACCCTGCCGTCCAGGTCGGGAACGTCGACCGGGACCACCGCGACGGCTGCCGGGGCGGGTTCGAGGGCGGCCGCCGCAGCGAGGCCGGCCCGCAGTGAGGCGGAGACGCCCTCGGCCCAGTCGACGGCGTGCACGACGACGAGGCCGCCGCCTCGTGCAGGTGTCTCGCCCCGGCCGGGCAGCAGCGATTCCGCCTCGTCGCCCCGCGCGCCGAGAACGACGATCACCGGGGAGCATCCGCCCTCGCGGAGCGCGTCGATGGCACGCAGCAGCCACGGCCGCCCGTCGTCGCCCCGGCGGAGCGCCTTGGGACTGCCGTGCCGCGATCCGGCTCCCGCGGCGAGCAGGAGCCCGGCGATCGGGGTCTGTGCGATCGGTGCCGGGGCGCTCGGTGCCGGGACGCTGGGCGGAGGGGCGCTGTCCATGCCTGCCATCGTACGCAGCGGACGTTCCATCGAGCGCGACCATCGCCCGACTGAGTTGCGGAAAAAGTACCTTCCCGGGCGACAGGAAGGTACTTTGTCCGCAACTCAGCCGGCGTCGGTCAGGCCGCGCGGGCTCCGAGTGCGGCCTGGAGAGGCCAGTCCTGCCCGTCGAGGATGACCTGCGCGCACGCGCCGGTTGTGGCATTGACGACGATCGGCGCCATCAGGTTCGCGGTGGTCCCGGCCTCGCCGGGGTTCACGACCACGAGCACGAACGCATCCTCCGGAACGGTCAGCGCCAGCGCCGTGCACTGCTCGGTCGAGATGACCGGCTGGTAGTCGGTGAGGTGCACGCCGGCGTCGACGACGAACATCCGGGTGCCGGGCGCCTCCGTGGCGCGCAGGGAGTACAGGCCGTCGGCGCCCTCGATCTCGTCGAGCGAGAAGTCCGTCAGCGGGGCGAAGCCCGGGGGAGGGGTGACGAAGGTCAGTGTCGCGCTCATCGGAGGAAGTCCATCAGGGTCGGCTGGAGCACGCGGGCGGTGACGGCGAGGGCCGCCTGGTAGGTGACCTCCTGGAGTTTGAGGTCCAGGATGACCTGGCCGAGGTCGAGGTCTTCGATCCCGGCGCGTTGGGACTCGAGCAGGCCGGATTGCTCCATCAGGGACTCTTCCGCTCGCTCGATTTGTTCCTGCTGGGCGCCGACCCGGGTGTGTTCGGTGGTCATGGCGCTCATCCGGGCGTCGATCTCCGTCAGACGGGAGCCGACGTTCGTGCCGTTGCGCAGGTCCGCGGCAATGGCGTCGATGAGCGCGAAGACCGAACCCGCGCCGGCGCCGAAGACGGCCGCGCCGTCGGCGTCGACCCGAACCGTGGTGTCGGGGCTGATCCGGCGCTCGACCGTGCTTCCCGGCGCCCCGCTGTGCGCATAGCCGGGGGCGCCCGAGAAGGCGACGCCCGTGTCGGAGTTGCCGGCGAAGACGCTGCGCCCGAGGTAGGACGTGTTGGCCTGGCCCAGGATCTCGCGGCGCAGGCCGTCGAGCTCCATCGCGATGGCTTCCTTCGCCGCGGGGGAGAGGGCGCCGTCGTTGGCCCCCTGCACGGTCAGGTCGCGCACGCGGTTCATGGTTGCGGATGCCGCGGACAGGGTCGCGTCGAGGGTCGACATCCAGCCGTTCCCGTCGTCGACGTTGCGGCCGTACTGTTCGGTGGCGCGCAGCTCGGCGCGCACCTTCATCGCGTCCGCGGCGGCGGTCGGGTTGTCGGAGGGGCGGGTGATCGCCTTGAGCGAGCTCGCCTGGTCCTGCAACTTCGCGAGCTGGGCCATGTTGTCGTGCAGGTTGCGCTGCGCGGCGCGCATCTGGGTGTGGCTGGTCACGCGGGCGATCATGGCTTACCTTCCCACCAGTCCGGTGCGGTTGATCAGGGTGTCGAGCATCTCGTCCACGGCCGTCATCACGCGGGCGGCACCCTGGTAGGCGTGCTGCAGCATGAGCAGGTTCACGTTCTCCTCGTCGAGGTCGACGGAGGAGTTGGAGAGCTGCCGGCCCCGGGCGGAGGTCGCGGTGAGGTCGGCGAGGCGTGCCTGCTGCAGCCCCATCCGCGTGTCCACGGCCACGGCCGTGACGAACGAGGCCCAGGCGGTGTCGGGGGAGGCGATGGCGGCGCCGGAGGCGTCGACTGCCTTGCCTGCGCCGAGCTGGGCGATGGCATCGGCGATGGACCCGTCGCGGGCTCCGGCTCCGGGCCGGGCCGCCGCGATCCCGCTGAGGTCGGTGGGGATGACCCGGAGGCTCAAGGCCGCCCTGGTCGGGTCGAAGGCGAAGAAGTCCAGGCCGTCCGCGAGCCCGGTGGAGTTGGTGGAGGTCGCGCCCAGGCGGTGGATGTCGTTGACGGTGGTGGCCAGGTGCGTCGCGAAGGCGTTGTACGAGGCCGCTGCCTCGGCGAGTGCGCCGCCGGTGCCGCTGCCGTTGGCGGCCGCAAGCACCGACAGGGCGCCGGCGAGTTCGCCGCCGTCGAGGGAAACCGGGGTGGCGGGGTTCGTCCAGACCAGGCGCACCGCGTCGGCCGCCGCCCCCTCGAGCCGGGTCGAGCCGGTGACGGCGATCGCGCGGGCTCGGTCGCCCGAGACGAGCGCGTTTCCGCCGATCCCAACGTCGACCGTGCCGTCGGGAAGCTCGCGCACGGTGGCGCCGCTCAGCGCGGCGATCGTTGTCGTCAAGGCGCTGCGCTGGTCGATCAGTTCGTTGGCCGATCCGCCGGTCGCGAGCACCATCCGGATGCGCCCGTTCAGCTCGGCGACCTGGGTGGCGGCATTGTTGAGCTCGGACACCATGCCGACGGCATCCGCGCGCAGGCCGGACCACTGGGCAGTGACGGCCTGGTAGCCCTGCGAGACCTGCGTCGCCAGGTCGCCGGCCTGGCCGAGGAGCAGCGCTGCCGGCGCGGCCTCGCCGGCTCGGTTGGACATGTCCTGCCAGCCGCCCCAGAATTCCTGCAGCCGCGTGGACAGTCCGCTGTCGCCGGGTTCGCGCAGCGACGTTTCGAGCGCGCTCAGCGCGTTCGCCCGCACGGCCGAGTACCCGGCTTCCGCGGCGGAGAAGCGCACCTGCGAGTCGAACGGGGCGCTGCCGAGGCGCGCGATCCCGTCGACGGACACGCCCTGTCCGGCTCGCACTCCGCCGTCGAGCCGCCCGGCGTCGGCGGCCGCGGCGACGGAGGAGGTGGTCACGCGCTGCCGGGTGTAGCCCTCGGTGTTGGCGTTGGCGATGTTCTGGCCCACGACGTCGAGACCCTGGCGCGCGGCAACCAGTCCGGAATAGGCGGTGTTCAGTCCGCTGAAGGTGCTCACGTGATTCTCCTCACAGGCTTCGGTCGATCAGGCGCGAGCCCGTCGCTGCGGAGCCCGCGGCGCCGGTGGCGTCGTAGGTGTTGGCGTCTGCCTCGGGCTGGAGTCCGGCGAGGGTCTCCTGGGTGGACCGGGCGGCGGCGCGCAGGAACCGTTCGTTCGTGTCGCGCAGTTCCTTGATCTGGGTGGTGAGCACGGTCATCCCGGCGAGGTGCGCGGCGAAGATGTCGGCCCACGGGCCGGCCGGAGCCCTGGCCACGAGTTCGCGGAGGGTGGCGTCGTCGCCCGTTCCCCAGTCGAGGCCGAGGGCCGCGACTTCCACCGAGCGGCCGAGGCCGGCTTCGCGCACGAGGCCGAGTACCTGTTCGACCTCGCGGGTGGCGTGCTGCAGCCAGCGGGCCTTGCCGCCCTGAAGCAGGAGCTGTTCCTCCTCGAGCTTGAAGACGAGGAGGTCGAGCAATTCGCGCTCTCGCCAGAGTAAGGCGGACAGTTCATTGGCGCCCATGTGTCATCCACCCTTCCGGCTCGTGCGGACTGCTCGTACGGAGGTACGGCTTCCGGTCCCTTGGTGGGGACTGTCGGCAGGCGCAGGCACAATGTTAGTGATTCGAGGCATGTTCAACTCTAAAGGCTGTCCTCTGAAGAGAGGACAGGGTTTGACCCGTTGTGGGGGGCGCATCCGGTCTACCCCCGGCCGTCGTGCTTGTTAGCTTGGATCTAAGCGAGGGATGAACCCCTCTCAGGGGTCCGAATCCCGTCCGGCTAATAGTCCCAATAGTCCGTTTGCACCGTCGTAAAGGGTCCCACCAGTGAATCGTGCAGAGCGCAACAAGCTCGTGGTCGAGAACCTCCCGCTGGTTGGCTACCTTGTTTCCGAGGTGTGGGCCAAGGCCCGCCACCTCTCCAGGGACGACCTGGCCTCGGCCGGCGCCCTGGCCCTGATCACCTCGGCGGATGCCTTCAATCCCGACCTCGGGGTCCCGTTCGGCGCGTTCGCGCGGCGACGCATCATCGGCGCGTTCGCCGACGACATGCGCTCCAGCGACTGGGCGACCCGCTCGGCCAGGCGGCGGATCAAGGAGACCGTCGCCGTGCAGGAGACCCTGGCCGCGGCGCTCGGTCGCACCGCCACCGTCGACGAGATCGCGGCGGCCCTCGGGGTCGATCGCGAAACCGCGGCCGCCGGCCTGGCCGACGCCTCGCGCACGCTGTCCACGCTGGATGACACGACCGCCGAGTTCCTCGTCGCCGATACAGCGCTCCCCGAGGAGTCGCTCCTCTCCGAGGAACGGCTCGCCTACCTCCGCGCGGCCATCGCGGCCCTGCCGGAGAACATGCGCCTCGTCGTGCAGCAGATCTACTTCGACGACCGGCCGGTCAAAGACATCGCCGCAGAGCTGGGGATCACGCACTCCGCGGTCTCGCAGCAGCGCGCGGAGGCCATCCGTCTGCTGCGCGACGGCCTCGGTACCCACTACTCCGATGACTCCGACACCGCGTATGTGCCGGAGTCGCGTGTCGCGCCGGCCCGTCGCAGCGCCTATCTGGCCCGGCTGGCTGACCACGCGATGATCGGCATCGCCAGCCTCGCCCACGACCGGGTGCCGGCCGCGATCGCCGCGATCTCCGCGCCCGGAGTGTCGTCCAAGGAACTTTCCTCGCAGAACGGCTAACGCGCCTCCGCACCCGGCCGATGGTTCATTGTGCCGGGCCATGGATGGGCCGGTAACACGACCCAATCACGGAGGAAATCATCATGGGTATGCAGGTCAACACCAACCTCGCGGCGAACAACTCGTACCGCAACCTCGCCGCAACGCAGAACGACATGTCCAAGTCGCTGGAGAAGTTGTCCAGCGGCCTCCGCATCAACCGCGCTGCGGACGACGCGGCCGGCCTCGCCATCTCCGAGGGCCTCAAGTCGCAGGTCGGTGGCCTCACGGTCGCGAGCCGCAACGCCCAGGACGGCATCTCGGTCCTCCAGACCGCTGAAGGTTCCTTGAACGAGGTGCAGTCGATCCTGCAGCGCGTTCGAGACCTCGCCGTTCAGGCCGGTAACGACTCGAACAACGCCGACTCGCGCAGTGCGATCAAGACCGAGGTCGACTCCCTGACCAAGGAGCTCACCCGCATCGGTGAGTCGACGAACTTCAACGGCACCAAGCTCCTCGACGGTACCAGCACCTCATTGAGCTTCCAGGTCGGCGCAAACAGCGACGCGAGCAGCCAGATCGTAGTGAACCTGTCCGGGGCGAACGTCAAGGGCATCGCCACGGCGCTGACCGGCGCAGCTTCGGGTGCAACAGGTTCGGCCTTCGCGATTGCCGACATCACCGCTCTCACGGTGGGCGCGGCTACCTTCACGAGCACGACGGCTGCCGGCGTGACGACGTCCGTAACTACCGCGACTCTGAGCGACGCCGTCGGTGGTGCCGGCTTCCAGAGCGTTGACGAGTACGCAACGGCATTGGGTGCCGACGCGAACTTCGCAGCCAACTTCAGCGTGAGCGTGACCAGGGACGGAAACGGTGCCGGCACCGGCATCACCGTCCAGGCCCTGAACGGTGGAGTTGTCTCGACCGCCGTTGCGCCCGCCGCTGGCGTTGCTCTCGGTGGCGCCGCTGGAACCGCGCCTGCCGGCGTTGGCCTGGACTTCACGTCCGCGGCCGGTGCTGCGGCCGCGATCACCTCGATCGATGCTCAGATCAAGAACGTGTCCACCGCTCGCGCCGAGCTCGGTGCCGTGCAGAACCGGTTCGAGAGCGTCATCAAGAACCTGGCCGTCTCCAAGGAGAACCTGACGGCGGCCGGATCTCGCATCCGCGACACCGACATGGCCGAGGAAATGGTCAAGTTCACCCGCTCGAACATCCTGACCCAGGCCGGTACCGCCATGCTCGCGCAGGCGAACCAGTCCAACCAGGGCGTTCTGCAGCTCCTCCGCTAACTAAGCGGGGTTGCCCAACTCATCCGCGCTCTCGCACGGTGAACGGCGCCTGGTGGCAATCGAGGGAGAACTGGACCTCTCCCGCGATTGTCGCCAGGCGCTTTCCGCAGCATCACTGAAGCACTTTCGCATCGAACAGTAGGAGAGGAACACATCGTGTCGATGGCAATCGATGGTCTCGTCAGCGGCCTGGATACCACGGGCCTGATCAAGTCCCTCATGCAGCTCGAAGCGGTTCCCCAGACCCTGCTCAAGAACAAGGTCTCCGAGTCAACGGCGCTCATCTCCGCCCTCCAGGGCCTCAACACGAGCGTCGCCGGCCTCGCCACCCTCGCAACGAAGACGGCGAAGACCGATTCGCTCGACCTCTTCACCGCGTCGAGCAGCACCCCCACGGTCACCGCAGCGGTGACGACAGGCGCAACCGCCGGCCAGATCGACCTCGTCGTCGGCAAACTCGCCCAGACCCAGGTGTCGGTCTCCGACGCGCTCACCGCCTGGCCCGACACCACCCTGACCATCACCGGCGCCGGCGGCACGGCAACCACGATCACCGCGGCCTCGACCTCGCTGGATGACGTGGTTTCGGCGATCAACACCGCCGGAGCAGGCGTCACCGCGACCAAGGTCGCCGTCGGCGCGGCCGGCTTCCGGCTGCAACTCACCGCGACCGCGAGCGGTGCGGCGGGCAGCTTCACCGTCTCCGGCACGGCCGCCGCGATGACCGAGGTCAAGGCCGGCCAGGATGCCCAGGTCACGTTGTGGGCCGGAACCAGCGCCGCACAGGCGATCACCTCGTCCACGAACACCTTCGCCAACCTGCTCCCGGGGGTCGCAATCACCGTTTCCGCGGTCTCGGTTGACCCGGTCACCGTCAAGGTCGCCCGCAATGACGCGGCGATCAGCACGGTAGCCTCGGACCTCGTCAACGGCCTCAACGGGGTCTTCGCCCTGATCGCCACGAAGTCGGCGGTGGTGAACAGCACCAACGGCTCAGGGGCGGCTGTTGTCTCCGGCGGTGTCTTCACCGGCGACAGCACGGTGCGCGACATCAACCAGCGCATCCTCTCCGCGGCCTCGCTCCCGGTGAACGGACGCTCGCCCTCGGAAATCGGGATCAGCATCTCGAAGACCGGCACCATGGAATTCAACGCCACGAAGTTCGCCGCCGCCCTGCAGAAGGACCCGGCCGGCGTCGAGGCAACCCTGCAGGAGATCGCCTCCCGGGTCTCCGTCGCGGCCAGCTCGGCATCCGACAAGTTTTCGGGCCAGATCACCGCGAAGGTCACCGGCCAGCAGTCGCTCGTGAAGGACCTCGGGAACAGGATCGCCGACTGGGATCTGCGGCTGGCCTCTCGCAAGTCTTCGCTGGAGCGCACCTACGCCGCCCTCGAGGTGCAGTTGAGCAAGATGAACTCCCAGTCGTCCTGGCTCAGCGCGCAGATCGCGGGCCTCCCGTCGGGCGGCGCCTGATGAGCATGACGGCAGGGGCCGAGGCCCAGAAACTGCGCTACAACCGCGAGGCCGTGCTCTCGGCCACGCCCGTGCGGCTGCTCACGATGCTCTACGACCGGCTGATGCTCGACCTCGGCCGGGCCGAAGCCGCGCAGATCGCGGCGAACTGGGCCGTCGCCTCGGAGAACCTGCTGCACGCCCAGGCGATCGTCAGCGAACTCTCCGGGTCGCTCAAGGTCGAGCTCTGGGACGGCGGCGAAGGCCTGCTCGCGCTCTACACCTTTGTGTCGAACTCGCTGGTCAACGGCAACATCCACCGCGACGTCGAGCGCACCCGCGAAAGCATCGCGCTGCTCGAACCGCTGCGCCAGGCCTGGCACGAGGCCGCGCAGTCGATGCCCGCACAGCCGGCGCGCTCCACGGGTGGGGGGCTCGGAATTGGCTAGCGCGGACTGGGCGGAGAACCCACACGACGAGTGGATGCGCGTGCTCGACGATCTCGAAAGGTTCCTCGGTTCCTTCGGCGACGGCCTGGACGCCACGCCGTGGACGGCCCCCGTTCGCCTGGGTCCGCTGCCGCCCGCCCTGGTCGGTCGCGCACACAAGGTCCTGGCCGGCCAGCGGGAGCTGGTGCGCGAGATCGAGGCCGCAC
The DNA here is from genome assembly GCF_004403955.1 of Cryobacterium sp. TMT1-2-1. Classification (NCBI taxonomy): domain Bacteria; kingdom Bacillati; phylum Actinomycetota; class Actinomycetes; order Micrococcales; family Microbacteriaceae; genus Cryobacterium; species Cryobacterium sp. TMT1-2-1. The sequence continues at coordinate 7,701 of NZ_SOHC01000002.1, read as the reverse complement.
AGCAGGCGGCCGGGCGGCACCTCGCGGCGGTGCGCGCGGTCTCGGCGGCTCGCAGCGCCGAGACATCCGTGTACGTCGACGTGATGAGCTGACGACGTCCTGAGCGGGCGCAGACCCCCCGTCCGGGTGAACTTCCGATGATTGCCTAACGAAGCCCTGGGCGCGCCCGATAGCTGACTCTGAGCACGGATTGCTCTTCACTGGCCACGGATCGGCCGTCTGTTCCTTTGACGAAGCGGGACTCCGTGCTTGAATCCGTGACCGCCAGCGCCCTGGCGAGTGCCCTGGATGGGCTGGCCCTGCGCCAGCGCACCATCGCGAACAACATCGCGAACGTCAACACCCCCAATTACCACGCCAAGCGAGTCGCCTTCGAGGGCGCCCTGGCGAAGTCGGTAGCGGCCGGCGACGGCCACGCCTCGGCCACCACGGAACGCTCCCTCGAGCCGACGAACGAAATCGGCAACAACGTCAACCTCGACACCGAGACGCTCTCGAACATCGACACGGTGCTGCGGTTCCAGTTCGCCGCCCGCGCCGCCGACGCCCCGTTCAGCGCCGTTCGCGCCGCCCTTCGGACCAGCTGATGACCTTCGACGCGATCGGGATCGCCGGAACCGGGCTCACGCTGCACCGCAAGTGGCTCGACGCCGTCGCCGACAACATGGCGAACATCAACACGGTCAAGAGCACCGACGGGAGCGCCTTCCAGGCCCGTTACGTCGTCGCCCAGGAGGGCGAGGGCAACTCCGGCGCGTACGTCGCCGGGGCGGCCTTCGGCGACGCGGAGGGACGGCTCTCCTTCCAGCCCGACCACCCCCTCGCCGACAAGGACGGGTACGTGCGCCTGCCCGACATCGACATGGCCACCCAGATGGGCCAGCTCATCATGGCGCAGCGCGGCTACCAGGCCAACGCCGCCGTCGTCGACCGCGCGAAGACCAGCTACGAAGCAGCACTACAGATTGGACGTTCCTGATGCCGTTCGGCGCCATTGACAGTGTGCAGGGCACGGCCGGAACCGGCGTGCTTTCCGGCCTGCAGGGCCTGCTGGCCACCCAGGGAACCCAGGGAACGCAGGATGCCGGCGGCGCCGGGTTCGCGAGCGCGCTCACCGGGGCGGTCGACAACCTCCAGCAGACCCAGTCCGCCTCGAACTCCCTCGCCATCCAGGCCGTCACCGGCGACCTGAACGACATTCACACCGCCATGATCGCCTCGACGAGGGCCCAGGTGACGATGGAACTCGTCGCCGGCATTCGGAACAAGGGTGTTGACGCGTTCAACGAGATCATGCGGATGCAGGCCTGATGCCGGCTCAGGTCACCTCGGCGTTCCGGCGATTCGGAAACGCGCTGCGCGAGTTCACCATCGCGCAGCGCACGGTCGCGCTCATCGGTGTGGCGGTGCTCGTGCTGGGCATCGCCGCGCTCTCGATGTGGGCAACCAAGCCCGCCTTCACGCCCCTGTTCTCCGGCCTAAGCGGCTCGGACGCCAACACGATCGTCGACCAGCTCCGCACCGACGGCGTGCCGTACGAGCTCAGCGACGGAGGCGCGACCATCCTGGTTCCCGAGAAGAGCGTCTACGACGAACGACTCAAGGCCGCGTCGGCCGGGCTGCCCTCCTCGAGCACCGGGGGATACGCACTCCTGGACAAGATGGGCGTCACCGCCTCGGAATTCCAGCAGTCGGTGACCTACAAGCGGGCCCTCGAAGGAGAGCTCGCCGCCACGATCGAGGCGCTCGACGGCGTACGGACCGCCTCGGTGCGCCTGGCCATCCCCAAGGAAAGCGTGTTCGTCGCCGAGGCGAACGACCCCACGGCATCCGTCTTCATTGAAACCGAAAACGGCATCACCCTGACGGGCGAGCAGGTCGAGGCCATCGTGCACCTCACCTCCTCCTCGATCGACGGCATGGCCCCGTCCGACGTCGCCGTTGTCGACGCCGGCGGCGCCGTGCTCTCGGCCGTCGGCGTCGGCGCGACCGGCAGCGCCGACAAGCAGTCCTCGGTGTACGAGGAACGCGTGCAGGGCTCGGTGCAGGCCATGCTCGACAAGATCGTCGGGCCGGGCAATGCCAGCGTCGTGGTCGCCGCCGACCTGAGCTACGAGTCCGCCGAGCGAGTCGAGGAGACCTTCACGACACCCACGGATGCCCCGGCGCTGAACGAAGCGGTCAAATCCGAGACGTACGCGGGCAGCAAGGGCGGCGCGGCCGGAGTGCTCGGCCCCGACAACATCTCCGTGCCGGCCGGAGCGGACAGCGACGGAACCTTCACGTCCAAGGACAGCACGCGCAACAACGCCGTCAACAAGGTCACCGAATCGCGCACGATCCCGTCCGGCGCGATCAAGCGGCAGACCGTTTCCGTCGCGGTGAACTCCGAAGCGGCCGGTGACCTCAACGTGTCGGACCTGTCGTCCCTCGTCGCCTCGGCCGCCGGGATCGACCTGGCCCGCGGTGACGAAGTGACGGTCGAGGTCGTCAGCTTCAACACGGCCGGGGAACAGGATGCCGCGGCAGCCCTCGCCGCCGCCGAGGCGGCCGAGAACGCCGACCGCGTCGCCGGGCTGATCCGGATCGCCATCATCGCGGCCGCCCTCGTCATCCCGTTCATCCTCGGCCTGATCGTGTACGCCAGGCGGTCGCGCCGGCAAAGCCGCGAACCGATGGATGTCGGCGACCTGTCGGAGTTCCGCAGCGCCCTGGACGCACCGACGGTTCCGCTGGTCCGAGCCCCGTCGATCACCCCACGGATCATCAACCCGGGACCGTCGATCGCCTACGAGGCGACCGACGCCGAGAACCTGCGGTCGGAGATCGACGCCCTCGCCCAGCGCGACCCCAAGGGCACGGCGCAGTACCTGCGCGGCTTCATGGACGAACGGCAGCCGGCATGAGCGCCGCCGCGACCACCGCGAAGACCCTGACGGGCACCCAGAAGGTCGCGATCGTGCTGATGAACCTCGGCCAGGAGCATGCCGCCGAGGTGATGAAGGAGTTCAGCGAGCTCGAAGCAGCCGCGATCATCGCGGAGATCGTCGGCCTGCGCCGCGTCGACGACACCGTCGCCGACGAAACCCTGACGGAGTTCCATCGGTTGATGGCGACGGGCGCCCGCCAGTCGCACGGCGGGCACGACTTCGCACTCGGGCTGCTCGAAGCGTCCTTCGGAGCAGAGAAGGCGGCCGGAGTCATGACCCGGGTCGCCTCGTCGATGGCGGGCAAGGCGTTCGAGTTCCTCGACGCCGCTGAACCCGGCCAGGTGCTCACTCTCCTCGACGGGGAGCTCCCGCAGACGATCGCCCTCGTGCTGGCCCACCTGCGGCCGGAGCGGGCATCCGCAGTGCTCGCCGGGCTCGACGCCTCCCGCCGCACCGACGTCGCCCAGTGCATCGCGACTATGGGGACGGCAACGCCCGAGGCGGTTCGCATCGTCACCGACACCCTCAAGCTGCGGGCGGGCTCCGTCGTCGGCTCGAGCGAGGCCGCCGAGGTCATCGGCGGGGTCCAGCCGCTGGTCGACATCATCAACCGCTCCGACGTCGCCACCGAGCGGGCCATGCTCGAGGCCCTCGACGAACGCGACCCCGCCCTGGCCGAAGAGGTGCGCTCGCGGATGCTCACCTTCGCCGACATCGTCAAGCTCGAGAGCCGCGACGTGCAGCAGGTGCTCCGCGGCATCGACTCCGGCATCCTGGCCGCCGCCATGAAGGGGTCCTCCGAATCGGTCATCGAGGTCATCCGGGCGAACCTGTCCGAGCGCAACCGGGCAACGCTCGACGACGAGATCGCCGCGATCGGCCCGGTGCGCGTGTCGCATGTCGAGGATGCCCGCGCCGAGATCGTGCGCGCGATCCGCGATCTCGCCGCGCAGGGCAGCATCACCGTCGTCCGCGGGGACGAGGAAGAATATGTCTACTGACATGGCGTTCTCCCGCGTGGCCTTCCCCAACCTCGGACAGGACGGCCGCGAGGTCATCGACGAGCAGTCCCGGGCCCGGGGCCACGCCGCGGGCTACGCGGAAGGCCTCCGGCTGGCCGCCACCCGGATGCACGAGCAGTCGCTGCGACTCGAGGCCGACCACGCCGCGGCCCTCCGGCACGCCGAGGCGAAGGCGGACCGGATGGTCGAGCTGCTGGCCGCCGCCGCGCGCGCCCTGGACGCGAGCGCACTTCCCCTCATCCAGGGCGTCGAGGTCGCGATCGTCGGGTCGGCCGTCGACCTGGCCGAGGCCGTCATCGGCGCCGAACTCGGCGACCGGGAGTCGGCGGCCCGCCTGGCCCTGCGCCGCGCGCTCGACCACGAACACGCGCCCGAAGTGCACACCGTGCGGATGCATCCGGACGACCTCGAACTCCTCGGCACCGAGATCGCCGCCCGCGCCGGCGTGCGGTTCACCGCCGACCCGCAGCTGGCGCGGGGCGACGCCATGACGGAATTCGGCGAAGGATTCCTCGACGCGAGAATCGGCACGGCCCTCCGGCGTGCCAGGGCAGCCCTCGACGGAGTCCGGCAGTGACCACGACCTGGCGCCCGCAGGCGCGGCAGTTCGACGCGGCCCTCCACGCGGCCAGGCCCCAGCGAATGGGCGTGGTCTCCTCGATCGTCGGCCTCGGCGTCGAGCTGACCGGTCTGCCCGCCTCGATCGGCGACCTGGTCACGATCGGCGAGGGCCCCGGCATTGACGCCGAAGTCGTCGCGACGACGCGCGAGGGAGTGCGCTGCATGCCGCTCGGCCGGATGACCGGGGTCAGGATCGGCACGACGGCCAGGTCCACCGGGACTCCGCTGCTCGTCCCCACCGGCACCGGCCTGTTCGGGCGCGTGCTCGACGGGCTCGGCCGTCCCATCGACGGCAAGGGGCCCCTCCGGAACGACGGGATGGTCTCCCTCGACAACGACAGCCCCTCTGCCATGCACCGCGCCCGCATCGACACCCCGCTGCAACTGGGCGTGCGGGTGCTGGACACCATGACGACCGTCGGCAAGGGCCAGCGGATGGGCCTGTTCGCGGCATCCGGTGTCGGGAAGTCCTCCCTGCTCTCGATGATCGCCCGCGGCACGGATGCCGAGGTGTCCGTGATCGCCCTGGTGGGGGAGCGCGGCCGGGAAGTACGCGAGTTCCTCGAAGACGACCTCGGCCCCGAGGGCCTCGCCCGCTCCATCGTCGTCGTGTCCACCTCCGACGAGCCGGCCATGATGCGGCTCCGCGCCGCCTTCACCGCCACGCGCATCGCGGAGTCCTTCCGGGACCGCGGCACCGATGTGATGCTGATGATGGACTCGCTCACCCGGGTCGCCATGGCCCAGCGCGAGATCGGCCTGTCGGTCGGCGAACCGCCGGCGACGCGCGGTTATCCGCCCTCCACCTTCTCCGTGCTCGCCCGGCTGCTCGAGCGGGCCGGGACCGACGCGACCGGGTCGATCACCGGCATCTACACGGTCCTCGTCGACGGTGACGACCACAACGAGCCCATCGCCGACGCCGCGCGATCCATTCTCGACGGGCACGTGGTGCTCGACCGCAAACTCGCGATCACCGGGCACTTCCCGTCCGTGGACGTGTTGGGCTCCATTTCCCGCGTCGCGTCCCGGGTCAACACCGCCGAACGCAACCGGGTGGCCGGCGTCCTGCGGCGCGTGCTGGCCGCTCGCCGGGCCGCCCAGGACCTGCTCGACGTCGGCGCGTACCGGCGGGGGACCAACCCGCTGGTCGATGCCGCGGTCGACCACGAGGCATCCATCACGGCATTCCTGCAGCAGACGATGGACGACCAGACGCCGGCCTCGGCATCCTGGGACGCCCTCACCCGGCTTACGAACACACTGGAAGGCATCTCATGAATCGCGCATTCTCGCTCACCGGGTTGCTCCGGCTGCGCCACCTCCAGCAGGACGAAGCCGCCGGCGCTCTGGCCGCGGCGAACCGGAACGCCACGGAGAACAGCGCCCACCGCACCGAGACCCACAGCGCTATGGCCAACATCCCGGTGTCGGCCACCACCAGCGCCGCACTCAACGCGATGGCGGCCGCGCGCGCGTCGTCGCGGAGCATGCTCGCCGACCTCGACGGGCTCGGCCGGAACTACGCCGTCGCCGTGGGGGAGGCGCAGAACGCCTTCGACGTAGCCCGGGCGCAATCGATCGGACTGGAAAAGCTCCAGACCCGGCACGCCGCGGCGTGGAACGCCGAAGAGCTCCACGGCGAACAGACCGCGCTCGACGAGATCGCCTCCACCCGCTGGCACCAGGGCCAGGCGGGAGCCGCGCGATGACGATGGTTGCCGCCCTCGGCCGGGTCGCCGAGATCCAGTCCACCCTGATCCAGCTCTCCGGGGTTCCGGCGGCGCAGAAGACCGCCGCGGCTCCGGTCGACGCCTTCGCAGCGAACCTGGCCACGGCCCTGGGCACACCCGGCACGTCCGGGGTGCCCTCCGTGGCCACGCCCGGGTCCGGTTCCGGCGTCTCCGGCACCGACGTGACGAACGCCGCAAAGAAATACCTCGGCGTGCCCTATGTCTTCGGCGGGGAGGACGGAGAAGGCATGGACTGCTCCGGTCTCGTGCAGCGCGTCTACGCCGACGTCGGGGTCAAGGTTCCCCGCCTCGTCTCCGGCCAGATGAAGCTCGGCACCGAGGTGGGCTCCCTGGCCCAGGCGCTGCCCGGCGACCTCATCGTGACCGGCGGCGGCGCCCACATCCTCATCTACGCCGGCAACAACAAGGTCATCCACGCTCCCTACCCCGGCAGGACCGTCAGCCTCGTGGACGCCTACATGAAGGATTCCGACATCGACACGATCCGCAGGGTCATCCCGACCGCGACCGCGCCGGCATCGCTCCCGTCCGGCGGCAGCGACGCCTTCAGCGCCGCGCTGGCCGCCTTCGCGGCGGGCGGGTCGAGGTGAGCCTCTCCCTCGCGCGGATGACCGCGCCCCCGTCGCCGCCGTCCGCCGCGGCCGGCCCGGTGACGTCGGCCGATCCCCGTGCCGGCGCTGCGGGCTTCGCCGCCGTGCTGACCGGCGCCCTCGAAGCAGACACCTCCGCACACCTGCCCGCCGAGCCCATGACTGCCGAGCCCGCGCCTGCCGAGCCCGAGACTGCGGAGTCCGAGCCCGCTAAGCGCAGGCTCGGCGTCGAACGTGCCCTGTCCGAACCCGGCAGCGGAGTCGTCGCCCCCGTCTCCGACGCAGCATGGAACGCCGTTCCGGTGGCCGTCCCGGTGGCTGGCGTGCCCGCCCAGCCCGAGTTGACCGCACCCGCCCTGTCCGCCCTGGCCGCGGGGAGCGCATTCGCACCGGCCTCCGCTGTCGCCCCGGCACCGGCCGATCGCCGCCCCACACCGGCGCAGCGGACGGAACCCGCCGCGCCCCGCACGGCGATCCCGGCGTCACTGATCCCTGCTTCGTCACTGATCTCTGCTTCACTTACCCCGGCGTCTCTGACCCCGGCGTCACTGACCCCCGCATCGCTGACCCCGGCGGTGCCGACCGCCCTGCCGCAGTCGCCAACGACGGTCGCATCGGCCGCGCCGAGCCGGTCAAGCGCCACCCCGGGAGCCTCCGCGGCCACCCCGGGCAGTGCGGTGGCTCCGCCCGTCGCGGCTTCCGCGCGGACTGTGGCGGACGTCGCGCCGGTCGCACCGGACGGCAGCCTCGCCCCGGATGCCGCGCCCTCCGCCCCAGCCGCCCA